>CAYNWJ010000558.1:0-2661 GCA_964400815.1 uncultured bacterium | reverse complement strand
CACCGAGTTTTCGTTTCCCAGGGCCGTGTCGCTCCATGACCTGCCGTCGTCGCTGCTCTTCATCGAGCGGTTGGGGTGATGGGGGCGCTTCACCGAACCGCGCTTGAATTCCTCTTCGAGCGCGATGAGGATGCGCCAGGACGTGGAATCGCTGTCGGCCCACATGAGCAGCTCATTGGCGCCCTCTTTCAGCGCGCCGATCGGCAGATCGACATAGTACCAGCGGTCCCAGCCCATCTCGATGAACTGGTGGGCGTGTGGCGCGGCGTCGATGGAGGCCGGACGGATGAACGGGACGCCGTTGAGGGAAAGATGCAGGGGCGTGGTGTTGCCTTCCATTTCCATGCCCTTGAACACCAGGCGGCCGGACCATGCCCGGACATCGTCCACCATGAGCACTTTCTTGATGACGATCCCTTTTTTCAGGTCTTCCTTCCATTCCATGCCACGGTAGTCGTATCCTTCCGGCACACCGGTGGCGGGCGCGTCGTCCTCGATCAGCACGGTGTCGTCGAGAATGATGCGGTCGTGATCGCGGTCAAGTTTCAGATTGACCAGCCGTGCGTCCTTCTCCATGCCCGCCGCGTCGAAGACCGATTCCTTCGACATGACGGCGAGGGTTGTGGAGGGAAGCGTGACGAGTGACAGGAGGGTAAAGAATACTGCCAGACGTTTCATGGTAACCTCCAGAAATGTGATTGTTGATTGTTCATTCGATCGGATGTATCATCTTTCCTGTCGATGACGTCCCCAAGACAGGGTGTTCAACCTGGTCCATCCCTGTATTTGAAGCGCACTTACTTATAGTATAGAACCTTATTGAAATATAAGCAAATCATTCCGCGCCGTTTTTTCATGTTTCACAGGGACGGCCGGCGCGTCAGGGAGCATTTTTCGCGGTGAATCTGTACGGCGGGCGGCGGGCGGAAGGGGCCGCCGAATGTCTTGATATGGCGTCCTTCCCGCACTATATTGTCATAAACTGGGTTCACAGGCGATAGAGCACCCGCCGCCTGTCTCGACATTCACCTCTTCAGCCGGTTGACTGTATGCGTTCCCCACCCGATGCCGCCGCCATGTTCGCCGTTCTTTTCGATTCCCATCCCCACGGCCTGGTCCTGCTGGGGTCGGACGGCTCGATCATTGACGCAAATTCCCGCGCCCTCGAATTGACCGGATACTCACGGCGTGAGATCACCGCGATCAGGGGATCGGACCTGTTCCGCGACGACCTCTTCGACCGGACCGTATCGCACCTGTCGGAACATCCTCCCGAAGTTCCTTTTATCATGGAATCGCTCGTCATCGACAAAAACGGCGGCGAAGTGCCCGTCCTCACGGGGATGACGGTTTTCCATGACGGCGGCGAGCTCTTCATGTACATCAATTTCCGTGACCTCACGGCGGAACGTGAAGCGGCGGCGGAGCGAGAGCGCCTCGAACGGCAGCTCGATCATGCCCGTAAGCTCGGGGTCATCGGAGAACTGGCGGGCGGGATCACCCATTATTACAACAACGTCTTCACCGGCCTTCTGGGAACCCTCGGCGTCCTGAAGCGCGAGGCGGACGGCGACCTTCTCCCCCTGCTCAAGCGCGCGGAAAACATGGCGAATACCGCGTCCGGTTTTTCAAGAAGCCTTCTCGGTTTCAGCCGTTCGGGAGAGGCGCGCCTGGAGCCGGTGAATGTGGGCGCACTCATAGACTCCGTCGAGGAATTCGCGGCGCTGACCTTCGACAGGCGCTATCGCATGGAAATTTCCGGGGCCGCGGGGCTGCCGTGCGTTCTCGCGGATCCCGCCGCCCTCCACCACGCACTCCTGAACCTGATCGTGAACGCCCGCGACGCACTATCCGAACGGGAGCGTTCGTCGGGGATCATGGAGCGTCCGGTCATTGCGATAACGGCGGATCATCTGCATGTGGACGGTTCCACGGACGTGAACGGCGTGTCCCCGCCGCGGGGGAACTATGTGCGCATCAGAGTCAGCGACAACGGCTGCGGCATGGACGGCGATACCCTGGAACGCGCGTTCGACCCTTTTTTCACGACGAAACCCACGGGGACGGGCACCGGCCTGGGCCTTGCCTCCGTGCGGAAGGCCGTTGAAGAGAACGGCGGCTGGGCCGGGATCGAGAGCGAGCCGGGAGCCGGAACGTCGGTCACCATCCATCTGCCGTCGACGACCCTGAATCATGATGCCTCGGGCAGCCGTCATTCGGATGACGATGACCTTCCCGGCGGCGGCGAGACGCTGCTGGTCGTTGACGATGACGAAATGATACGAACCCTCGCCGTCATGACACTCGAGGGACTGGGCTATCGTGTTCTCAACGCGGGTACGGGACGGCAGGGGTTGGATTGCTTTCTCACGGAGCATGCCACGGTCAAGCTGGCGCTCGTGGACCTGATGCTGCCCGATATTCCGGGCGACGAAGTGATCAGTTCCATTCGCCGCGTCACGCCCGGAATTTGTGTCGTGGTCACCAGCGGGCATGACATGGGACGCGATCCCGCGATTTTCAAGAGAATCGCCGCCGACGATGTGATCGTCAAACCTTTCACCATTTCCGATCTCGCATTCTCCGTGCGCGGAGCGCTCGACCGTGCCGCTCTCGACGCGCGGTGACCCGCTGTTCCGGCCACACGGAGTGCTGACGCGG
>CAYNWJ010000557.1:0-2669 GCA_964400815.1 uncultured bacterium | reverse complement strand
GGAGGATCGGGCGCATCGGCGGCAGGGCTCACGGTGGCGTCGACAACCGCCCGCAAGCGCAGGGCCCGGACCGACGGCAATCTCGTGGCCGAACCCAGGAACACGACCGTGATTTCCTCGGGCGCACAGTCCGGGAAATCGGCGTCGCTCTCCTCACGCCGCACATCGACACCGACCACCAACACCGAAAACAGGCGCACGAGCCGGACAGGCGCCGTATCACGGCGCTATTCACGGTCGTCCGCATCAAAGGCAAGCTCGACCCGGTCACGGACCGAGGGGCGTGAAAGCGCCGCCCGGCGTACATACACCCGCGACCGGTCAACGGATCGTTCCCGTTCGACGACCGCCACGGTCCGGAGACGGCCTTCAACCTCGTCCTCTTCGGGCGCGTCGAAGTCCAGCGCATCGAACAGACGTTCAACCTCCACATCCAGGACGAGAACGTCAACGTCGAGCAGACGGGACAGCGGCACGGTCCGCAGATACTCGGGAACGAACACCTACTATTATCGCCGAAGCACGGGCAACAGCGGAAGTTCAAAATCCGCAGCATCACAACGGGTTCCGACGATTTCACGGCCGCGGACGAGCACGTCTCCGAGCACGAGAAGCCGCGGTTTCATCCGCTCGACACCGTCCACGTCGAGCTCGCGCAGGAGCACGACACGCAGCTACAGCGCTCCGTCGGCCTCACGGCCGAGCTACAGCCCGCCCTCGCGGTCCTACTCGGCCCCGTCGTCGAGCAGCGGCAGGTCGTCGGCGTCGTCGGGCTCCCGTTCCAGTTCCTCGTCGTCGCGTTCCACCACGACGCGTTCGAGGGCATCGAGTTCATCCAGCAGGAGGAGGTGAGGAAGATGTCGAGGATGATGGGGTGGTGTCTGATATGTGCGGCAGTGATTGGATTCGTGTTTTTCTCAACCGAAAGCATCGCCCAGGAGCCGGTCGTGGGAAACGATACCGGCATCGGAGCACGGGCGATGGGCATGGGCGAAGCTCAGATAGCCGCATCGAACGACGTAACGGCGCTCATGCACAACCCCGCGGCCCTGGCGCGGATCGACAAACTCCAGGCGCAGTTCGGCATCAACATGCTCAGGCGGAAGATGTCCGCAACGCTCAGAAGCACCGATCATGAGCGGAAGACGACAGCCACGACCGACTATACGGGCCTGGGTACGGCGGGTCTCGCCTATCCCGTGCCCACCGAGCGCGGCAGTCTCGTGCTCGGCGTGGGGTACAACCGTGCGAAGGATTTCGCCGGCTCGCTGAAGATCAACGGCTACAACGACGATCTCAACGGCTGGCAAAAGGGTGAATCGGTCGAGGAGGGAGGCGTCGGCGTGCTGTCGCTCGGCGGAGCGGTTGATGTGGCCCCCAATCTGTCGGTGGGCCTGTCCCTCGATTTCTGGTTCGGTGAGTACCAGCGCGACAACAGGGCGCTCCTGAACGATTATGACGATCCCTATTCGCAGCTGGATTTCACCGGCGCCGACGATGACATCACCGCGTGGAGCTTGAAACCCGGTGTCCTGTATTTCAAGGATGCCTTCCGTTTCGGCGCCTATGCGCGGCTGCCCATGACCTTCCACATCGACGAGTACTTCTACAGCGAAGGCTACAGCCGGGACGACGGCGGGTATTTCTCCCTGTACGAGCGCATAGACCCCACGTCGCCCTTCAACGATGTGGATTACACCTATGTGGACAAGCTGAAATACGAGATCAAGGTGCCGATGAAATACGGTCTCGGTGTCTCGTACGGCACTCCCGGTGAGCGGCTCGTCGCCTTCGACCTGGAATATGTCAACTGGACGCAGGCCAAGCTGAAATATCCGTCCGACTATGCGCCCGAGCCGAACTATTTCCGTGACAAGTACAATTCTTCACTCGCGTGGAAGGTGGGGCTCGAGCACCGACTGCCGTTCTTCGGCCTCTCCGGGCGCGCGGGGTATATTCGTGACCCGCGTGTGTTCGAAGGGCCGCGCGGCTACGATTACGACGCGTATGAAGTGAAAACCACGAATGAACGGGATTTCGTCACCTTCGGACTCGGGAAGCGCTTCGACAAGTCACTGAGTCTAGACGCTGCTGCGGTGTGGGGACTCTGGTCGTACCGGGAGGGGCCGCGGGAGGATGAAGACGACAGGTTCAGGCTGTTTCTCGCCCTGACCTACCACATGGCGCTCCCCGAGTGACCATATCCCGCATTCGACGGACAGGCGGATCGGCTGGTTCATACCGGCCGGTCCGCCTGTCATGTTGTTTCGTTCTGCGGGACCACCTCCCCTGTTTAGGGGAGGTAGTGAGGCTCCGTCAGTTCCGAGGGGGTCTCTTTGCAGGGAGTTTCAACACTCACCCCCTGTTATGAAATATGAGTTATAAGACATCCGGGGTTGAGTCTTGACGTGCTTGCCAATGCTGCACCGTGCGATTGCGGCCGAAACGTATTGTTCTTGACAATAACACTTTATTTTGCCATAATGTTACAATTGATCTTCATTGCATTGAGCGGCTTCCGGAATTTCAGCGGCGCGGGCGCGTCCCGCGCATGACGGGTGTGAGAATCCCGCCGGAAGACCGTAATTCGACCATAACCTCTTTCCATATCCTGTGAGACCGTGCGACGGATCAACGCTTTCGATGCTGGTATCATCGCCCTCGGCGCC
>CAYNWJ010000556.1:0-2672 GCA_964400815.1 uncultured bacterium | reverse complement strand
GTTCAGAAACTGAAAAACCTCGAAATATAAGTTTGTGCCGGAAAATGGGGGATTGACAGGTAAAAAGTTTGACTTTGTCCGGTTCTTTCTGTATATTAAAAGACTAAATTGCGCATGACGCAATGGGGCGTCGACAAGTGGTAAGTCACGAGATTTTGGTTCTCGCATTCGGAGGTTCGAATCCTCCCGCCCCAGCCATACCACAGTGATATTTTTTTATATTGGAAATCATACAGTCAACAGAACTGGAGGAACAATGGCTGAAACGAGTCTGAATGTCCAGCCCCGTGAGGACACCGGGAAGCAGGCGGCCAAGCATCTGCGCGCCCAGGGAGTGATTCCCGCCATCGTCTATGGCGGAGATGATGCTCCTGAACCGCTCGGCATCGACCGCAGGGAGCTGATGGCGCTCTTGCACGGATCGGGACGCAACACGGTCGTCAATCTCACCATCGGCATGAAGAAGAAAAGCTACAAGACCTTTATCTACGATATCCAGCACGATCCCCTGACCGGCGATATCACCCATGTCGATCTCAAGCGGATCAAGCTCGACGAAAAGATCAACGTCTCCATCCCCGTCCATCTCGCGGGCGAGGCCATCGGCGTCAAGTCCGAGGGCGGCATCGTCGAGCATCAGCTTCACGCCATCGATATCAGCTGTCTTCCCACCAATATTCCCGAAGACTTCAGGATTGACATCACCGATCTTCATATGGGTGACGTCATTCATGTGAGCGACCTCAAGCAGGAGTCTTTCGATATTCTCTCCGATTCCGACAGTGTCGTCGTTCATATCGTCGCTCCGAAGATCACCGCCATTCTCGAAGAGGAAGAGGAAGGCCTGGAGGAGCTCGAGGAAGGTGCGGAGCCGGAACTCATCGGTGCGGAAAAGGACCGGGACGAAGAGGAGGAGTGATCCCGTGCGGACGGTTGTCGGGCTCGGGAATCCCGGTGCGCGCTACAGGAACACCCGCCACAATGCGGGGTTCGTCCTTGTTGACGGCATCGCCGATGGTTCACTGATCCTGCGGGCCGCATTGACCTGTGCGAAACCCATGAAGAGTCTCGGCCGCCTGTTCGGGAAAAAGGACAGTTTTCTGCGCTCCTCGGGGCCGTATGTCAGTCTCGAGGGCGAGCTTGACGGGACAGCGTTTCTTCTTGTCAAGCCGACGACGTTCATGAACGATTCTGGGCGGTGTATCGCCCACCTCACCCGCAAGGGTGTCATTCGGGATATCGACGAGCTTCTTGTGATTGTGGACGATGTGAACATAGATCTGGGAACGTTACGTTTCAGGGAAAAAGGTTCCTCCGGCGGCCAGAAGGGCCTGCAAAGCATCATGGAATCGCTCGGGACCACGGAGTTCGCCCGTCTGCGAATCGGCGTCGGCCCGAAGCCTGAGGGCAGGGATCTCAGGGACTTCGTGCTCGGAGGTTTCACGCCGAAGGAGAGGAAATTGTTCGAGGATACCGTTTCCCGGGCGGCGGATGTGGTCGAGGGATGGATTGAGAACGGAGCGCGCGGCGCTCAGGATACTGTTTCACGGCTTCAATCGCAGCAATAACAATACAACCACAACAGTGGAGGGCAGGTTTATGAATGTCGTTTTCGGTCCCGTGCTCGGATTGGTCGGGCTCGTTCTGGTGCTCGCCATCTATTTCTGGGTCAGAAAGCAGCCGGTCGGCACCGATGTCATGAAGTCGATATCCGACCAGATCCACGAAGGCGCGATGGCGTTTCTCAAGCAGGAGTATTCCGTCCTGATCTTTTTCATCATCATCGTTTTCGTCGCCCTGATGTTCGGGCTTCCCGAATTCGGCGCATACACGGCGATCGCCTTCGTCTGCGGCGCGATCTGTTCGGTCACCGCCGGTTTCATCGGCATGAAGTCGGCGACACGCGCCAATGTCAGGACCGCCTGGGCAGCCAACCAGTCCGGACAGGGCAAGGCCCTCATGGTCGCCTATTACGGCGGTTCGGTGATGGGTCTGGCGGTCGCCAGTCTCGGTCTTCTGGGCTTGTCGGTTTTCTTCTATATCTTCGACACACCGGCCGAGGCCTCCATCATCAGCGGTTTCGCAATGGGCGCCTCCTCGATCGCTCTTTTTGCGAGGATCGGGGGCGGCATCTACACCAAGGCCGCGGATGTCGGCGCGGATCTTGTTGGCAAGGTAGAGGCCGGCATTCCCGAAGACGATCCCCGTAACCCCGCAACCATCGCCGACAACGTGGGCGACAACGTGGGCGACATCGCGGGTCTCGGCGCGGATATTTTCGAGTCCTATGTCGGTTCCGTCGTGGCGACCCTCGCCATCGCGGCAACCGCGACCGCTTCGATGCAGTTCGGCGATGTCATCACCGGCGACCGTATCATCTTCATGCAGCTTCCGCTGTTTGTTGTCATGCTCGGTCTGGTCGCATCATTTATCGGTGTGTTCTCGATCAACATCCTTAAAAGCATTGATCCGGCGAGCGCGCTTCGCTATTCCACATTCATCGGCGCGGGTCTGTTCCTGATCGTTTCCTATTTCATGGTCACCACGCTCACAGGCACCGCCGGGCCCTTCTGGGCCATTCTGGCGGGCACCATATCGGGCATCGTGATCGGCCTCATTACTGAATACTATACAGGCGGATCTCCCATCAACAAGATCGGCGAGGCATCGAA
>CAYNWJ010000555.1:0-2691 GCA_964400815.1 uncultured bacterium | reverse complement strand
GCTGGAAGGCCGCGCTGTTCGTCACCGCCGAGATCGTGTGTGTGTCCGGATTCCTCTATTTCCAGGACAAGCTCGACGACGACGCTCTGGGCGAATGGGAACGTGACAACATCCGCACCGACCGCAACACCTTCGTTATTTACTTCCTCGCCTCCAAACTCGTCGGCATGGTTGACGCCTATGTGGACGCCCACATGGCCACGTTCGATATCTCCGACATCACCCCGCCCGAACTTAAAAACGGCGGCGCCGCCCCCGAACAGCGCTGACATCCCGCATTTCACAACCGGGCCGGCTCGTTCGCCATTCCGGTGAGCATGGGCCCACAGGAATGGTTCGATCACCAGACAGACACCGTATTTCATGAAACAGCCGCCATTCCTGCACTGTTTGAAACCACAAGAGTTCCCCCCAGTATTCAAATTCATACCCGGAATCAGCACAACCGGAAACGAACGTTTTGGTATTTAATTCTCCTGCAATACAATATCAATCCAATCATGTTTGTCATGATATATCAGGCGGTTATAGTCATTCGAGAAAAAAATACATTCGATAAAAAAAAATGAAAATAATTGTTGACATACTGGTAGTGTACAACTAATGTTACATGCTCAGTGCAAGAATGTACTATCGGTTACAACAGTTCATTCGCTTCACCCTGGAAGGGAGGTGGTCTCGACAGGATAAACCTACTGATAACGCCTGATTACAGTAATCAAGAAAGGGGAAAAGACCTGCGATGAAAAAACTGATTGTGAGTCTGTGTGTCATGTTGATGGCAGCGGGGGCCGCCGGCGCCGCGGATTTCGCTCCCACGCTTCTCAAAATCTCCGCCGATCCCGTGATCCAATACGATTTCGACGGTTCCGATCTGACGGTGCCGTTCGATGTCACGGGGACATCCGCCGGCGTCATCCTTGCAGTATACACCCGGGGCAAAGGCAGCGAGATCCCGTACATGACGAACGGATTCCTCGGCTGGCACCAAGTCAACAAGATCGACACCTGCGTGTTCTACTCATCCCTGAAGAGTGTCGGCATCGGCAAGGGCTCGATCGTCTGGGACGGCAGGGATCTCGACGGCAGCGTGGTTCCCGCGGATGAATACAGCTATTACCTGTGGGGATTCGACAACATGGGGAACAAGACCAAGGTGAGCCAGTACACACTCTCCCGTTCCTGTTCCATCGATGTCATCGAACTGGACGAATCCGGGATTCCCATGACGAATCCCATCTACTACGACAAAAACGGCACCCGCTGGACCATCGGCAGCGATCCCGACGATGAGACGAACCTGATGTCGACGACCATCAGCCTCGCCGAGGGCTGGTCGAGCATGAGCACCAACTACGGCGCATGCCCGGCGGTCCATCCCACCGATTTCAATTATTTCTACATCCAGGTGGTCAATACCGATTCCGATGTTTCCGCCATCCAGAAATTCAGATATGTTCCCGGCGGCGACGCAGAACTCCAGACCGATTTCGGCGACAACGGCTATGGCGGCATGTTCACCGGTTCCTCGAACTACCAGCCCGGTGTGTGCTCCGACGGTGAATATCTCTACACCGGCGACCAGCATCTTCTCGCCAAGACCGAACCCGACGCCGATTTCTACATCGTGGATTTCGACGGCTACATGGTCGACGAGGTCGATCTCACCCCGTGGTGGAGCTCGCCCGAAGCCTACGAGGCCGGCGGACAGATGAACGGAGGTCCCAACGGTATCGCCATCAGGAACGGCATGTGTTTCCTCAACTGCCACTGCTCCTGTCTCAAGCAGATGGTCGATCCCGTCCGCTATCTCCAGTCGGGCGATCCCGAAGATCTGGTCGCCTGGAGCAACGCCAATGGCGACTATGTCCTCGACCATAATTTCGAGGAAACAGCCAGTCTCAAGTGGATCTGCATGGACTATAATGTCGGTCCCTACACCTACAACCTGGACGCCGATGACATGCTGTTCTCCGCATGCCCGGCATACGACGTTGGCGCCGTCTCCTTCGGCCTCATGGGCCCCGACGGCACCGGTATCGGCTATTTCGCCTTCGCCGGCGAGACCGCGGGCTGGAAGAAGGGCAACTTCTTCATCGACAGCGGCACCGCCTTCGACGGTCTCTACTGCGACAACGACCATACCGGCGGCACCCATTATGAATGGGAGAAGGACAAGCGTTCCCCGGGCACCTGGTTCCTGGGCCACGATGCCATCACCGGCGTCATCACCGACGCTGTCTCGGTCGAGGATGAAGCTCCGACCGCCTTCTCCGTCGACCAGAACACCCCGAACCCCTTCAACCCCACAACGACCATCTCCTTCAACCTGGTCGCAGCGGGCGAGGTGAGCATCGATGTGTTCAACGTCGCCGGACAGAAGATCGACACCCTCGCCGACGGCTTCATGGACGCCGGTGAGCACTCGGTCGTCTGGAACGCCTCCGGCTTCTCGGCAGGCGTGTATTTCTACACAATCAAGAGCGGCGACTTCACGAAGACCATGAAGATGACGCTCGTCAAATAAGCACGCTGGCAACAGAGGGGAAAAGGCATCCGGCGTTCCTTCCGGGTGCCTTTTTTCTTTTCAGCCCCGGGGATCATTTTCCTGGCAATCCTCCGAAAATCCATCGGAAAATACACATAAGCTGTTATAAAGTATGGTATTACATCCATAACACAAGTCAGAAA
>CAYNWJ010000554.1:0-2692 GCA_964400815.1 uncultured bacterium | reverse complement strand
TCAGGCCCGGTCACTATCAACGTATATGGATGCTGACTTAACTTGATAACCGGATAAAAGATTGACAGGATTGTAATCGCGGTTCATCCAGTAATCCTGAAAATCCCGTTTCAGCAATTGAAAACCGCCGAAATAAATGTGTTTGCTGGAAAATGGAGGATTGCAGTGAAAGAGCGCTCTTGAAATCCGCACCGTCATCGCTTATATATCAACCATCATCCGCCCGGAGAATCCATAATCCATATCTGACAGTCCCGTCAACGCAGCACGCTGATCGAAAACAAGGAGATACCAGCATGACAGCCGCGCCGGCCCTCAACACACCGATAGTCGCTTTTTTCGCAGCCATCGCTCTCGCCCTGGTGATCGCCGGATGCCGGCAGGAACAGCCGGCAGGAACAGCCGGCGGAGGAGAAAGCGGCGGCCACCGTTTCGTGGTGATCGATCCCGGTCATTTCCACGCCGCCCTGGTCTTCAAGCGCGCCTCCTACGAGGGCATCTCCCCGCTCGTGGGCCTCTATGCCCCCGTGAGCGAGGACTTCAACGACCACATGGCCCGCGTCATCCCCTTCAACAACCGCCCCGACGACCCCGCTTCCTGGAAATACCACATCGAGCTGGGCCCCGACTACAGGGACCGCCTTTTCAGTGAACGGCTCGGCGACATCGCCATCCTCTCGGGAAAGAACAACGAGAAGATCGACACCATCGCCGCCTGCGTGGACTCCGGGTTCAACGTGCTGGCGGACAAGCCCTGGGTGATCGATCCGGAAAAGTTCGACACCCTCGTCTCCGTCCTCGACCGCGCCGCCGAAAAGGGCCTTGTTGCCTACGACATCATGACCGAACGCTACGAGATCACCAGCATACTCCAGCGGCTGATCGTCAATCACGAACCCCTCTTCGGCGAAGTCATGCCGGGGACGCCCGATGATCCCGCGGTGATCAAGAGCAGTGTCCACCACCTTTCGAAGATCGTGGCCGGGCAGCAGCTCAAACGGCCCTGGTGGTTCTTCGACACCGGTGTGCAGGGCGAGGGCCTGGTGGACATCACCACCCACCTCGTGGACCTGGTCTTCTGGATCCTTCATCCCGACACGCCCATCGACTACACGGACGATATCGACGTGAAACAGGCGGATCACTGGCCCACGTTCATGACACGGGACGAATATTCCACCATCACCCTCAAGCCGGACTTCCCCCCGCAGTTCGATCTGGACGAAAACGGCGCATATCCCTACTACTGCAATGGCAGCGCGGTTTTCGACCTGAAGGGGGTCAATGTCAAGGTCGAGGTGATCTGGAATTACAAGGCCCCCGAAGGAACCGGCGACACCCACTATTCCATCATCAAGGGCTCGAGGGCGAACGTGCTCGTCCTCCAGGGTCAGGAGCAGAACTTCAGGCCCGAGCTGTATCTGGAACCGGCGCCCGGAGTTGACGAAGCCTCGGTCGGCCGCGCGCTCGAGGAGTTTGTCGACACCCTCTCCTCCGGCGATTATCCGGGAATATCCGTGGACGGGGAAAACGGCCGCTGGCGGATCGACATACCCGACAGCTGCCGTGTGGGACACGAGGCCCATTTCGGCCAGGTCACCGACCGTTTCCTCGAATATCTCGGCGGCGAACCCATGCCCGCCTGGGAGAAGGCCAACATGCTCGCCAAGTATTATGTCACCACCCGCGCCCTGGCCATGTGCCGATGACACGGCCGAACACACAGCCGGGCCGGGCGTTTCCCGTAAAGAGCCGGGGCCATCTCCGGGGATATGTCCTCGCCGCCGCCATGCTGGTCACGGCCGTTTCGTGCGGGAACCGGGAGGAAGCCGAAACCGGGCCGGTTCCGACGATCTTTCTCACACAGGGGACCATGGCGGGAGAACTGACACGGCGCGGCGCGATCCTCCAGTCGCGTCTGACCGCTGTTCCTGAACCGGTGGACGGCGATGTGCCGGGGACCTATGGCATCGCCTGCTTCGAGATCTCGACGGTGCCGGATTTCGCCCATTATCTCCGGACACCCTTCGTCGAGGCGCTGGCGGAGAACGACCACATCGTCAAAACGGAAATCGACCGCCTCACACCGGGCATGCGGTACTTCTACCGGCTGGCCTACGGTGTTTCGCAGGACTCGCTCTTCCGCGGGGAGACCTGCACCTTCACCACGCTGCCGGACAGCACGGACGAGGGCGCGGTCCGCTTCACCGTGGTCACCGGCATGAACCATTCCTTCTTCCATCACGGCAGGCCGGGGCATCCGGAAACGGCCTTCGACGGTCCCGACAAAAACCTTGGCTATCCCGCCCTCGAGGCCATCCTCGCCCTGCAGCCGGATTTCTTCGTCGGCACGGGGGACAATGTCTATTACGACCACCCGGTCGAGACGCGGGCGAAAACGGCGGAGGAAATGCGCCGCAAATGGCGCGAGCAGTTCGCGCAGGAACGGTGCCGCCGGCTCTTCGCGCGGGTCCCGGCATACTGGGAAAAGGACGACCACGACTACCGGTACAACGACGCCGACACCACCGATGTGGCGGCCGTGGGCAAACCCGGCGATCCGGACATTCCCTCCCACCGCCTCGGCATACGCATCTTCCGCGAGCAGGCGCCGGTGACCGCACCGGGGGATGACGACGCGCCCACCTACCGTACGCACCGTATCAACCGTCTGCTCCAGGTCTGGTTTACC
>CAYNWJ010000553.1:0-2703 GCA_964400815.1 uncultured bacterium | reverse complement strand
AGAAACTGAAAAACCTCGAAATATACGTTTGTGCTGAAAAATGGGGGATTGCCAGTCCCAATAATTCCTTGACACATGGCGCCGGTCTTTGTATATTTATCATCTATTTCGATAATGTAACCCGCCGCTGTGAACCGGCGGCTCGTGAGGGAGTTCCATCATGTATGCGATCGTGGATATACAGGGCTTTCAGTACCGGCTGACCCAGGGTCAGCGCCTGAAGGTGCCGAAATGCGAAACAGCCGTGGGCGAGACCGTCACGTTCCCCGAGGTGCTCTTCGTTTCCGACGATGCGGGACACCACATTGGAACACCGTTCGTCGATGGTGCCGTCGTCGAGGCAACGGTCACCGACAAGGGAAAATACGACAAGATCACCGTTTTCAAGAAGAAACGGCGCAAGGACTATTCGGTCAAGCGCGGTCATCGGCAGGATTTCACCGAGATCGAGATCGATTCCATATCCATGGACGGCAAGAGCGCGCCGAAGAAGAAAGAGACCGGAAAGGCGAAGAAGACTGAAAAAACCGCTCCCGCCGAAGAAGCCGCCGCCGCTCCCGAAGAAACTGTCGAGACGGTGGAAACGGAAGAGAAGGCCGCTCCCGCGGATACTGCGGAAGAAGTGAAGATCGCCGAGGAAGCACCCGCCTCGGAAGATGCCGCGGAGACACAGGACGAAGAAGCCCAGGACAAGGAGTAAGTCATGGCTCATAAAAAAGGCGTCGGAAGTTCCAAGAACGGAAGGGACTCCAAGGGACAGCACCGGGGGATAAAGCGTTACGGCGGACAACCGGTCAAGGCCGGCACCATCATCGTGCGCCAGCTCGGGACCAGGATTCATCCCGGCGACAACGTGGGCATGGGGCGGGACTACACCCTGTTCGCGAAGATCGACGGCACCGTATCCTATGACCGTCTCGGCAAGGAACGTAAAAAGGTGAGTATCATCCCCGCCGGCTGATCACCGGCCGCACAGTTTGTTGAAAAACGCCGTATTTATTACGGCGTTTTTTTTTTGCCTGCCGCCGGCCCCGCCGCAACACCCGGACAATCACATTTCCCCTGGCGAAGAGCTCCGGGGAATGGTATTATGCACATGCGGCATGATCGACCTTCACCCGAAGATACGGAAACCACAGATGTCGAAAATACGCAACGCCACCAAAATAGCCGGTTCCTTCACCGTGCAGAACTGGAAGGAACAGCGGACCGAACTGCTCACCATCCGACGCGAAGACGCCGGGGCCTGGCGCGAGGCGTTCGACATCTTCCGGCACCGTGTGGAGACGCGCTTTCTCACACCCATCGATGTCATCCTGGAAAAGGACATCAGGAAGGGCGAGGGTTTCGCCATCGTCGCGCTCCAGTGCATACTGGTGGAATTCTTCGAGGCGTTTCACCAGGGAAAGCTCTACACCATGCCCATGCCTCGGGAAAAACAGGCTGTGCTCGCCGATGAACTGGGGATCGACGAGGCCATGCTCCGCGGCCACCTCCAGCCGAACGAATACAGCTCGAGCTGGAAGCTCTTCGGCGATTTCCTCAAGACCCACGTCCCCTTCAGGGATGTCTTCACCAGCCGCAAGCTCAGGAGCACCTTCTATTACCATATCCGCTGCGGGCTGCTGCACGAGGACGCGACGAAGGGCTCGTCGGTCATCAGGGACGTGTGTCCCGACGAGGGACGGGAGGACGTGTTCGCGGAGCGGAAGGCGGACGACGGTCTCGATCTCATCATCTACCGCACCACGTTCCAGAAGGCCCTGCGCGACTACCTCGAGACTTACATGCAGGAGCTGGTGGAATCAGACCCTCTCAAGATCAACTATATCAGAAAGGTCGACGATCTCTGCCAGATCCAGCGCGTCTATTACTTCGCCCACGGCCCCGACATGGCGCAGGAACACATCGAAAGCCGCATCGGTTTCACCCACACCCAATACACCGGACGCATCCGTAATTACGAGCTGACGTTCGACCGTCCCGGCAACGGCGCGGGAAGTCGTTCGAACATCACCAGCAGAGAGGCCGGCGCGGCATGGGGCGTCTGCTACGAGATCGACGCGGAACAGCTCGAACTGCTGGCGGAAAAACACGAAACGGACTGCGATATCGTGGATGTCGCATTCTTTTACGACGACCGGGATGAAGGGGACGAAAAGATGATCCTCGCGAAGGCCTTCCGCGCACGGGAGCGATCCGACGCCCCGCCGGACCCCTCGCATGTCCGCATGACGGCCGTAGGCGCACGTGAAAAGGGGCTGCCGGAGGAATGGGTGCGTTTTATCGAACAGCAGGAACCATGATCACGGCGCTGATCGTCATGATATCGGCGCACGGCAATCATCGCCGTATTGGACCGGAACAGGGAGGATCGCCACAATGCGCACACTCACGCGCCGAAAGTTCATGAAAGGCGCCGCGGCCGGAGCCGGTCTTCTGCCGGCGGGGTCCGCCTTCGCCCAGGAGCCGGGAGAGCGCCCGGCGGAACGTCCCCGCGGCGTCACCGTGCTCAATCCCTGCGGCCGCGTCCCGCTCAGCTTCATCATCGACGATTCCACCTGTCTGGTGAACATGGCGCATTACGGCATCCCCCAGTTCGCCGAGGTGTTCCCCGAGCGTTACAAACAGGACTGGCGGAGCCTGCCCCGCGAGATTCCCGATTCCTTCGTCAGGACCTTCGGCGAATGGTGCCGCGGCCAC
>CAYNWJ010000552.1:772-2704 GCA_964400815.1 uncultured bacterium | reverse complement strand
CGGTTAATTGCGTTTTTATCAATTGTTCAAAGAATCTTTTCTTACTTGTATGTTGGATGTAATACCATACATTATAATAGCTTATGTGTATTTTTCCGATGGGTTTTTGAGAGATTGACAGAATATGGTAAGGGTCATCCTCATTTTTTCGCCACCTGCGTCCGGGGAGACATGCGGAGCGCGGGATTTTCAGTGTCCCCCCTTGGACATGGCGTCCGGTCCCTTCTTTGGATAGGGGTGACTGGAACCACCGCCGGAAACCCACGCCGGAAAAAAATTTGAGCCGTGCGGGGAGAAATCGCTACTTTACAAGTGAAGGACACGGAAAAACCAGCGGGGAACGCAATGGAAGACCGGGAACGGATAGCGACGGAACTGCTCGTGCTGAAAAGCAGGCGCGGGGACGACGGCGCTTTCATGGAACTCGTTCGGATGTATGAACGCCGCCTGTTCTTCTACATCAGGCGGATGACCGGCAACGAGGACGACACGATGGATGCGCTGCAGAAGACCTGGCTCGCTGTGTTCGAGAACCTGAAGAAACTGCGCGATTCGGCCCGCTTCGTTCCCTGGGTCTACCGTATCGCCCGCAACACCGCCCTCTCCCACATCAGATCGGAGCGGAAAAACGACACCGTGTCGCTCGATGACATGGAGATGGAGATTCCCGACGACGGCGGTTTCGACGAGCAATTCGATCTGGCCGACGCGGAGGAGCTGATGAACGGTATGGAATCCCTGTCATCGAGGCACCGTGAGGTGTTGACGCTCTATTACCTCGAGGATTTCGACATCACGGAAATCGCCGGGATCGTCGACGCACCCGGGGGAACGGTCAAATCGCGCATATACCATGCCAAACGGGCGCTGGCGAAATCACTGAAACAGGGGAGGCTTCTCCATGGATGACACGAGAAGGACCATGCGCGAGAGGCTGCTCGCCGCCGAACCGATGGATGAAACACTGAAGGAACGTTTCGAAAAGGAGCTTGCCATGATGCTCGAAAAGAAGATGTCCCGTCCCCGTAAATGGGGATCGATCCTGCTTGTCGTGGTGATGTTCACCCAGTTCGTCTTCTTCGGGTGGGCTGCCTTCGCCGCGGACAAACTGCCCATGCTCGCCCGGACTGGATTCCTCCTGGGGATGGTCTTCAGCGCCGCCTTCGCCGTGCTTCTGATACGGACCCTGCGCAGGGGATCGTTCAACCTGCGCACGGATGCCAACACCATGACGGGGGTCATGTGGGTGTTCATGGTCCTCCTGGTGACCCTCGTGCTCCTCCTGTCCTCGGGCATGGAGAATCGCGTGGCGGCGATCCAGATGGTTGTGCATGTCATGATCTTCTTCATCATGGCGGTGACCTTCCTGCTCAAGAACATCATCGAGCAGTCGGCCCTCACCACCCGTGAGAAGCTCCTGGAACTGGAATACCGCATCGCCGAGCTTTCCAACGGCGGAAACAAACCCTCACGGTAGAAAAAAACTCCCGGAACACGGACACACGCTGTTCCGGGAGTTTTCCTGTGCCCACACCGTCCGACAGCGCATGTCATCCCGTCATCGCCGCCACATCCTCGTCTATCTGCCTGAAATTCGCCATCCCCGGCACCACCGTGGAGACATGGGGATTCTCGAGAATCCACCGGAGCGCCGAAGTGTAGTTCGGCGACGAATCGCCCTCTTCCTTCCGCGGTCCGCCGGCGCAGGTTTTCATGGCCACGATGCCCATGCCGGCCGCCGCCGCTTTTTCCATCTCCTTCTCCAGCGACGCCTGGTCCCATTCGTAGAAACGGCCGCTGTTGGGATGGGTGTAGTTCCCGGCGTGATTGTAGGCGACCATCGCCACATTGTAGACACCCGATTCCCGCGCCGTCCTGAGCATCTCCGCCTGGTTGGCGTGTGAGGAGAAGCCGCTGAACCGTATCTTCCCC
>CAYNWJ010000552.1:0-762 GCA_964400815.1 uncultured bacterium | reverse complement strand
CGATCCGAACGCGTCCACGACCGACTGTGCGGTCATCTGGGACAGCTCCACGGGCCACCGGAACAACAGCACGTCGATGTGGTCCCGGCCCAGCGCGCTCAGGCTCTCGTCGATGGACCGCTCGATCCCGGCCGGGTCCTCCCAGTGACGCTGGTGGAATTTCGACTGGATGATGACGTCATTCCTGACGCTTTCGATAACCTTGCCGAGCATCTCCTCGTTACGGCCGTTGGCGTACATCCTGCCGGTGTCGAGATAGTTGACGCCGATGTCGATGACGCGTTTCATCACGCTCGGTTCCTCGGTCCGTGTCGCCCCGAACCCCACACCGGTGACCATGAGCCCGGTCGCGCCGAGCGGACGGTACCGCGGCACGATCTTCACCGCTTCGGTCCCGGTTGTTCCTGCTGTACGGTTCGCGGACGAGCAGCCTGTTGCCGCCGCGCCCGCCATGCCCGACGCCGAAAGCATGAAGTCCTTGCGGTTCATGATGTGCGATCTGTTGTCGTCCCTGCGGTCCTTCGGGCTCACCTGGCCTCCCCGTGGGTTCATGTGTGCGATGCATGCCGATGAATCCTTCATTTGTTTCCCACCGTAATATACACAGTCACGGCCCCGGAAAAACAGCCCTTCCGGATCCGCCGTCACGGACGCCACCGACGACATGCACCGGGAAAAATGAAACCGGCTATCCAGCTCGTCAAGCAATGTAAATATATGGTATGACACGAGTGCTTGATCAGAGCCGGCCATCGATTATAT
>CAYNWJ010000551.1:0-2704 GCA_964400815.1 uncultured bacterium | reverse complement strand
AACGCCGTCCGACGTTCCCTCTTCTTCGTTTCATGTGCTGCCGGCTTCTTACAGTCCGGCGGCCTTCTTCGCCTCATCGAAGCGTTTCTTAAAGCCTTCGAGTGCCTCGCGGATGACGTCAACGTCGCCCGGGGCCTTCTTTTCGGCCACGAGACCCAGCGGAGCGCTCATGCCCAGGGCCGGGAAACAGCCGCGGCTGGAGATGGCCTTGATGTAGTCGGGGCCGGTCTCGTAGTTCACCGCGCCGGTGGGCATGATGATACGGCCGTTGTGACGGTCGCGGACATAGGGGGCGAGCAGGTCGCTCACGCCCTTGGGACCGTGCGAGCGCGCCGGGAACACCTTGATGGCGTCCGGCTCGTTGCCGTCCTCGCGCTCGATGAAATAGTTGAGCTCGGTCGGGGTGAAGACGGCGGGGGCCACGAAGCGGTCCTCTGCATGGGCGATCTTGACGAATTCCACGCCTTCCGCATAGCCGCCCATGACATTGGCCGGGGCGACGATCATGTCGAAGCCCATCTCGATGGCCGTCTCGAGTTCCTTGGGGTTGATGATGGAACCGACACCCAGGAGGAACGGGTTGTCCTCGGGAGACTCCTCACGGCGCTTGACCAGTTCCTGCATGCCCTCCTTGAGCAGGCCGGGATCGATGCGGAAGGTGCATTCGCTGACGAATCCCGCCTGGTACACTTCCCACATGGTGGTTACGAAGTGATCCGGAGCCTGGATGTGGCTCTTGTTCATGACCACGACGATGCCGCTCTTGCGCAGGGCGTTATCGACGCGTTTCCTGTCGTACTGGTATGCCATTATGCTGCTCCTTGGCTGATGGGTGGCTTTGAATACATCGGACGCATCCTACCGGAGAGCGCTGACGCCGCCGCCGGTCTTGGCGCGTTTGATTTCCTTTTCGATCATGGCGACCGTGGCCATGGTGGTGTCGCCGGGGAACTCCTGGACGATCGCGCCGTGAGCGGCACCGTAATCGACCGCCTCCTCGGTGGTCTTGCCCATCATGAGCGCGGACGCGACACCGCTGCAGAAAGAGTCGCCGCCGCCTGTGCGGTCGGTGATCTCGACGTTGTTGCGGACGACAGCCTGGTAGATGGTGTCCTCGGCGACGTCATAGAGCACCGCGCCCCAGTTGATGAGGTCCGCGGACAGTGCGCTGCGGAGCTGGGTGCCGATGATCTTCAGGTTCGGATAGTCCTTTGCGACCTTACGGAGCGTGTCGGTATAGGCCTCCATGAAGGCTTCCATGGGTTCGTCCTTGCCGACCTTGCGGGTGTCATAACCGAGAGCGTCGGAAAAATCGCCCTGGTTGCCGACGAGAAATTCGGTCTCGGCGACCACGTCGCGATTGATTTTGCGGGCCTTTTCCTTGTCGGGCTCGACCTTGGAACGGTAGTTGAGATCGAAGGAGCGGAAGGTGCCGTGCTTGCCTGCGCTCTTCATTGCCTCGAGGGCGAAATCTGCGGTCCTGGGACCGATGAGGGTGAAAATGCCACCCGTATTGAACCAGCGAACACCCTTGGAGAAAAGCGCATCCCAGTCGAAATCGCCGGGCTCGAGCTTCGTGGCCGCCGCGTTGGAGCGGTAGTACTCGGTCATGGAAGGAAGGACGCCCTTGCCGACCCAGGTGAAATTGATACCGTTGTGAAGGGTTCCCTTGGCGTCGGTGGAAAGCTTGCCCTGGCCCTTGTTGTTGAACCAGATGATGTTCGAGGTGTCCAGCCCGGCCTCGCGGAACTGGTTCTCGATATTACGGCCGATGCCATCGTCGACAAGCGCGGTCACCACGGCCCCGCGAAGGCCGAATGCATAGGAAGCACCCTCTGCCACGTTGGTCTCGCCGCCTCCGTGCCAGATACGAGCGGTGCGGGCCCTTGCGGTCGGGACGTCGCCGGGATCGATGCGCATCATGACCTCGCCAAGGGACACGAGATCGTACATGGTTTCCTCGACCGGCTTGAACGTGAATGTACTCGCCATAAGAAATCCTCCTTGCATGGTTGTGTGATTGAGAAGTTACACGTTAAAACAGATTCGAATTGACAAACCGCCGACAGCAGTATTAAATTAACATGAGAGCGATTAAATGGAAAAACAAGAAGTTAGGCTCTCAGCAGCACAGCGGTCCTTCTACCTGTTCCGAGGTGACGAAAACCGTACCCGACGGATACGGGCGTAGATATGTAATATAAAAAATACCTTTTAAAATGCAAAGAAAATATATAGTATTATAGGTGTTCTCCGAAGTCCGGAGCATGTCCTCTCATAACCGGCGATTTTGCTTTTGATTGTTGAACGCCCCTGAGCAGTCAGGACACACGGACTTATCACAGACACTGAAAATCGGCTCAACCCGGATGTTATCAACCATGAACGTTCTCATCATAGCCAATCCCCTCGTCGGCATCCGCAAGGAAAAAAAGGCCGTTCTGGACCGTATCGTCACCGATATCAGGAAATCGGGCGGCGAAGTGGACGTCACCTATATCATGAAGCACGGAGTGGGCCGTAAATACGCGGCACGGTCGGCTTTGGAAGGATATGATCGCGTGTATGCCGCCGGCGGCGACGGGACGATCAACGAGGTCGCCTCGGGGCTCGTGAACCGCAACATTCCCCTCGGCATCATCCCGCTCGGCACAGGCAACGGTCTTGCCCGCGGCCTGGGAATTCCTCTCGATATCGACAGCAC
>CAYNWJ010000550.1:0-2705 GCA_964400815.1 uncultured bacterium | reverse complement strand
GCGTTGGTAATACCGGTCGAGCACGCCGGTTTCGCCCGGCTGAAGGATGGTGGCGGTATATCCACGCCGAAACGGGCGAATTCCTTCCGAATGATGCGCTCACGGGCCTCGGTGGTGGGAAGCGGTATCTCGATCTCGGCGCCGAAACGCGACACGATGGCGTCGTCGAGGAGTTCACGGCGGTTCGTGGCCCCGATCACCCAGATGTGATCGCTGGGATTCATGCCGTCCCATTCGGAGAGGAAGGCCTGCACGATATCGGTGGAGAAGCTGTCCGAGTCCAGGCCGCCGCGCCTGCCGAACACCCCCTCGCACTCGTCCACGAAAATAATGCAGCGGTCCTTGCTCCGGGCCTCGTTCCACACGGCGCGTACACTTTCCCCGCTCTGGCCGATGTAGCCTTTTTTCAGGTCCGGGAGGGAGAGCTTCTTGAAATGGCAGCTCGTGGAAGCGGCGATGGTCTTCGCCAGGAGGGTCTTTCCCGTTCCCGGGGGGCCGAACAGCAAAAGGCCGCGCGGCGTGGCGGGATCGCTGGCGTTGAACATCTCGATGCGCTTGAGGACAGTGGACTTCACCTCTTCGGGAAGAATGATGTCGTCCCAGACCTCGTTCATGTTCTCGAGCTTCTCCAGCTCATCACGCAGCCTGGCGATCCCGCTTTCAAGTTCCTCCAGACGGTCGCCGGTTTTGGAGAGGCTGTAGAAGGTGTCGATCGAACCGCTGAGCGCCGGGCTTTCCTCGGCGAAAGCGATTTCCAGCAAACGGCAGTAATTGTCGAGGTAATAGTTCCCGTCCTGAAAACTCCAGCAGCCCACGGAACCCACCTCGTGGATATAGAGCGCTGATTCGCCGTCGTCGCCCATGATCGCCAGATAGGATTTCCCGTTGTGCCCCGAACCGTCGTCGTTTGCCGTCATGTAAAAGGAGCGGAACTCCCCCGCGTCCGGGTCGAACGACTTCCCCGAATAGGGCATGTTTTCGGGGCCGTCCTCACCGTCCATGCGGACGAGCCGGAAATAGTTCATGTCGTAAATGCTCGAAGCGGCCTGGGTGATGCGCTTGCGGTCGGCCTTTCTCATGCGGAAATAGGAATAGATGACAAAGCCCGCATAGAAGATCAGGAAGAATCCCCGTGTGGCGAACACCATGAACAGGGCCACAACGGTCAGCCAGGCGCCGATATCACCGAGATTTCCGAATGTGGCCGCGGTCTTCAGGTTTTTCTTGAGATTGTCCTTGTCGCTCTGCTTGAATATGTTCGCGCGAACATCGGCGCGGAAGGCATCGACAGCGGTCTTGATGCCTTCGAGCTTCGGACGGTTTTTCTCGAACGCGGCAGAAAGCTCCTCGTGCTCTGCCTCGAGATCGACAATCCGTTCCTGTTTGCGCTGTTTCTGTTCGAGAAGCAGATCGGCTGATTTGGACATCGATGAAAGGTCTCCCGCTGTTCGGTGAAGCGGTCCGCAGCGGAGCCGCGGGGTTCACCATGGAAACACACGCCCGATCCATCAGGCCGCTTCTTTTCCGGGTGGACGTGGTCATGCCTTGAATAGACGAACATGTCCGGAAACTGTTGTTGCGACCACCCTTGAGGCCCCGCATCACGGGCCATTTGGCTGCGGCCGGAGAGAACGGCACCGGAAAATATACATTGCCATATACATAATAACAAACTATTTTGTAAGCGTTTCCATAAACGGAGAGACCGGATGACACTGATGAGGCATGTTCTCGGTATGTTTTGCATCTGCGCAGCACTGGCATGCTCGTTGGGACATGCGGCGCTGGCGGAGGAAGACGGAAACGACATAGCTGATTGCATCCGTCACGCCCAGACCTGTTACTGGTACGGCATGGCGGAGCGCGGGAACATGGCCGCGTTCGAACGGGGCCTGCAATGGCTCGACCGCGCCGCCGGGCTTCTTGAAACGGCCGGTGAGGGGGCCGCCGGGACGGCCGAACGCATCGAAGCCCTCAGGCAGGACATCACCGAACAGGCCGACATGGCGCATGACACCTTCTATGGCGTCTTTCCGCTGATACGATTTCTCGCGCCGACCCTCTTCTCCGACGCCGGCGCCACGGGGACCTTCGAGCTGGTGGACGATCCCGATATCATCGCGGTCACCAATTCGGCCCAGACACTGACGGAGTCGCTCGGGAAATGGAGCCGCGTTCCCCAGATCGATGTGGTCTTCACCAGCCTTCCACGCAGCGAGGCATACGAGAACGAGCTTCTCTACATCTTCAACCGCACGCCGAAATTCTATGTTCACAATGCCGAGGAGCTGACCCGCCGTCTGCCCGAAAAGGACCGGCGGCTCTTCTATCGCGGCCACATCACGCCGGAGGTGGAGCGGGCGGTGTACGGCCTCTTCGACCGGCGGACCGTGGCGGTGGCGCTCATCCGTGAGCTGGACATCATCGAGGGGGACTATTTCTTCGAATCCCAGGCCTGGCTTTTCGACACCGGGGCGCGCGCCATGCTCCACTCTGTCAGGGTCATGGGGTTCAGCAGGGAGCGGCGGCACATGTTTCCCCATGTTTTCGGGATGCATGTCCTGCTGCTCGCCCTGTCGATCGTGATGTGCGCCGCCGTGCTCCGTGTCCGCGACGGTGTCCGGCCGCCGTGGACGGCGATGCTCCTTCTTCCCGCCGCGGCCTTCACCGTGGGGCGCATCCTCCCCTGGATCG
Source organism: uncultured bacterium (assembly GCA_964400815.1). Lineage (GTDB taxonomy): Bacteria > Latescibacterota > Latescibacteria > Latescibacterales > Latescibacteraceae. The sequence goes on along the minus strand of CAYNWJ010000550.1, from coordinate 11 downwards.
TCAACCCCCTC
>CAYNWJ010000549.1:0-2721 GCA_964400815.1 uncultured bacterium | reverse complement strand
GGGTGAGTTTTGCTGAAACGAATAATACTATTCTGTGAATCGTTCTCCGGACAGTCATGGGGCGAGCCCATCCTTCGTCCCATCGCGCGCTTTCGTCCACGCTTGTGCGGAGGTTCGGGTGGAAATGTGGCAATCCTCGCATTCAACCACCACACCGGAGGGATGAACGAATGGACCGATTTCTTCCATCCGTTATCGGAATGTGCTCGTCTTGCGCACGTGCGGTCCGCCCATGGTTGTCCCCATTCGGTGATGTGTGAAGGTAATTGATACGGGCGGATCATGATATCAGGTGCCTTATACGGTATACGAAGGGCATTCATCGATCATCCGCCTTCACGGCTGCAACGCCCTCGTGACGGAAGATGACGATTCCCAAGGGTGGAAGAAGGGCGTTGATGGAATGGTAGGCGTCGTGGGCCGCCACGGGAGACGATTCCAGTCCCCCGAAATTTCCCTGGCCGCTGCCGCCGTAATGACGGGCGTCGCTGTTCAGGATTTCTTTCCAGAATCCTTTTTCGGGTACGCCGATCATGTAGTTATGTTGCGGTACGGGGGTGAAATTGCAGGCAACGATGAGATGGGAGGCGTTGTTCCTGTCCATTCTTCTGAAGAGTATCACGCTGTTGTCGATATCGTTGCAGTCGATCCACCGGAATCCGTCACCGTGGAAATCCCGTTCATAGAGCGCTGGGTTTTTCCGGTAGACGCGGTTCAGATCCTCGACCCAGTTGCTTATCCCCCGGTGCCGGTCATATTCGAGGAGATGCCATTCGAGACTGTGGTCGTGTGTCCATTCTCGTCCCTGGCCGAATTCTCCCCCCATGAAGAGGAGCTTCTTTCCCGGATGGGTGAACTGGTATCCCAGCAGGAGCCTTAGATTGGCGAATTTCTGCCATTCGTCACCCGACATCTTTCCCAGGAGCGATCCCTTCCCGTGGACGACCTCGTCGTGGGAGAGCGGCAGCATGAAATTCTCCGAGAAAGCGTACATGATGCTGAAGGTGATGTTGTTGTGATGGTATTTGCGATATACGGGATCTTCGTTGAAATAATCCAGAACATCGTGCATCCAGCCCATATTCCACTTCATGCCGAAGCCAAGCCCCCCCACGCTGGTGGGACGGGTGACCATGGGCCAGGAGGTCGATTCCTCGGCGATGATGTTTATATCGGGATGGACGCTGTAGACATGGGAGTTGAGCTGCTTGAGAAATTCGATCGCCTCGATATTCTCGTTGCCGCCGTACTCGTTCGGTATCCATTCCCCCTCACGGCGGGCATAATCCCGGTAGAGCATCGAAGCGACCGCGTCAACCCTGAGACCGTCCGCGTGATAGACATCAAGCCAGAAACGTGCGCTGGAAATGAGAAATTCCCTGACCTCGTTGCGCCCGTAATTGAAAATACTGCTCTTCCATTCGGGGTGGAAGCCGATGCGGGGATCCTCGTGTTCATAGAGGTGCGTGCCGTCGAAATTGACCAGGCCGTACTCGTCGGAGGGGAAATGTGATGGCACCCAGTCCAGAATGACCCCGATGCCCTCACGGTGGAGGTAATCGATGAGATACATGAAATCCTGCGGAGTGCCGAAACGGCTCGTGGGTGCGAAGTATCCGAGGGTCTGGTATCCCCAGGAACCATAGAAGGGATGCTCCATGACCGGCAGGAATTCCACGTGTGTGAATCCCATCTTCTTGAGATAGCCGGCGAGATGGGGGGCCATTTCGCGGTAATGGAGCGAACGACCGCCTTCCTCCGCCACTTTCGCCCAGGAGCCGAAGTGCATCTCATATATACTCATGGGAGCGTCGAGAGCGTTGTGACGGTGACGGTTTTCCATCCAGTCACCGTCATCCCAGTCATAGGTAAGGTCCCAAGTCACCGATGCCGTCTTGGGGGCGATTTCCCATGATTTCGCGAATGGGTCTCCCTTGTCGACGTGATAGCCGTTGTACTTTGATCGAATGTGAAACTTGTAGAGTTCGCCGTTGCCGAGGCCGGGCACGAACCCCTCCCATATGCCGGTGTCGGCGTACAACAGGGAAAGCGGCGTGGCGGTGTTGTTCCATCCGTTGAATGAGCCGATCACCGAAACACTTTCGGCGTTGGGGGCCCAGACGGCGAAATATGTGCCCGGACGCCCGTCGATCTCAGTGTAATGCGCGCCCAGCTTGTCGAAGAGAGTATAATGAGTTCCCTCCCTGAAGTGGTATATGTCCTGATCGGTGAGGCGTGTCTTGACGAGTTGGCTTGTACCTTCGGTCGGCATGTTTCAGCGGCTCCCTTCCGATGTGTCAGAGATGTCATGCGCGGACGCATGTCCCGTTTTGAGAATATCGATGAGGCCCCGCAGCGGGATGAGCGCCCACCCGGGACGGTTGTTCAGTTCGTACGCCAGTTCGTACACGGCCTTTTCGAGAAGGAAGGCATCGAGCAGAACACCCAGCTCCTCCCTGTTGTCGGGAATGAAAGGCGCACCGTCGACCGTATCGAGATAGGCATGCAGAAACATGCCCGCCACGGAGTGTTGCCAGACTCCGACCCAGGACTCGATCAGGGGAACGTCGCTGGCGTTTACGGTCGCATGATCGAACAGCGTGCTGTATGCGGCATAGGCAAAAGACCTGATCATGCCGGACACATCCTTGAATGGAGAACGCTTGCTTACTATAACCGGGCTTGGTTCATATTTCTTTGCCTATCAAGGTTCTGGGGATC
>CAYNWJ010000548.1:0-2730 GCA_964400815.1 uncultured bacterium | reverse complement strand
GTGACTTGGTGACGGGCTCCCGCATCATCACCGAGGACACCCGCGAGGAAATGCGGCAGATCCTCTCTGAGATTCAGTCAGGCGAATTCGCCCGCGAGTGGATACTCGAGAACCAGGCCGGGAGGCCCGTGTACAACGCCCTCAAGCGCATCGGCGAGGAAAATCTCATCGAGCAGGTGGGCCGCAAGCTTCGCGCCATGATGCCCTGGCTGAAAAAGAAATAGGTCGCATCACGCATTGAAATGAGCACACGGCGGGCCGGACGGGTTCCCGGAAGGAGCCTGTCCGGCCGCCGTATCAATAAAAAGGATATTCCTCTGAAGGGAGGTGATCGGAGTGGACAGGCGTTCCGCGGGTCTCGATGAAGGTGACCTGAGCGGCCTTATTGCACGGCGATTGCGGCTCGTGACGGATCGCCGCGCTGCGTACACCTTCAAAAGAGAGGAAGACAAATCATGAGTACCGACAGGGTTATCGTATTCGATACGACGCTTCGCGACGGCGAACAGTCTCCCGGGGCGTCCCTGAGCATCAAGGACAAGGTGCAGATCGCGAAACAGCTCGAGCGTCTGGGCGTGGATGTCATCGAGGCGGGTTTTCCCGTTTCGTCCCGGGTCCAGTTCGACGCCGTGAGGGCCTGCGCGGCGGAAGTGGAGAATGTCGCCGTATGCGGCCTGGCGCGTACCATCGAAAAGGATATCAACAGCGCCCATGAGGCCCTGAAGGAGGCGAAATTCCCACGAATTCACACCTTCATCGCCACATCGCCGATCCACATGGAGCACAAGCTCAATAAAAAGCCGGACGAGGTGCTGAAAATGGCGGTCGAGGCCGTGACATTCGCCCGTTCGCTCGTCGAAGACGTGGAATTCAGCGGCGAGGACGCGTTCAGGAGCGATCCCGGATTCCTCAAGGAAGTGGTGAGCGCGGTGATCGATGCGGGGGCGAAAACGGTGAACATCCCCGATACGGTCGGCTATGCCGTGCCGTCGGAGTTCGGGGATTTCATACGCGACATCGTGGAGAATGTTCCCAATCTCGGCGACACCGTGATCAGCGTCCACTGCCACAACGATCTCGGGCTGGCCACCGCCAATTCCATCATGGCGGTCCGTAACGGCGCCCGTCAGGTGGAGGTGGCGGTCAACGGTCTCGGCGAACGGGCGGGCAACGCCTCTCTCGAGGAGATCGTGATGGCCCTGAAGGTCAGGAAGGACCATATCGGGATCGACACCACCATCAACACGCAGGAGATATACCGCACCAGCCAGATGGTGTCGAACCTGACCGGTATCCGCGTCCAGCCGAACAAGGCCATCGTGGGAGCAAACGCATTCGCCCACGAGTCCGGCATCCACGTGGACGGCCTGCTCAAGAAGCGGGACACCTATGAGATCATGACACCCGAGTCCATCGGGCTCACAGACATGAAGATCGTGCTCGGCAGGCACTCGGGCAGGCACGGGTTCAAACGCCGCCTCGAGGACATGGGGTACCGCCTGTCCCCGCAGGAGATCGACGCCGCCTTCGAACGCTTCCTCAGGGTGGCCGACAAGAAGAAGGAAGTGTTCGACGAGGACCTGGCCGCCATCGTGGAGGACGAGATTCACCAGGCGCCGGAATACTACAAACTGGAGTATTTCCACATATCCAGCGGTTCCTCGACCATTCCCACATCCACCGTGCGCATGACCGTGGACGGCCAGCCCCGTCAGGAGTCGGCGTGGGGCGATGGTCCGGTGGACGCCACGTTCAAGGCGATCAACGCCATCGCGGGCGTTCCCATCAGGCTCGGGGAATATTCCCTGCGGGCGGTGACCGAGGGAACGGAGGCCATGGGCGAGGTGTCGCTCAGGATGCTGGTGAACGAGCGCTTCCCCATCGTGGGGCGCGGCGCCTCGACCGATATCCTCGAGGCCTCTGCGAAGGCCTATGTCGATGGTCTCAACAAATTCACCCAGCGTTCGGGGAGCGCGGGAAACGATGAATCAGACGAACCAACCCGGGGAGATGTATGATGGGTATGACCATAACGGAAAAAATCCTGGCGGCCCACGCGGGAAGGGACAGTGTCCGTCCGGGAGAACTGATAAACGCGTCCATGGACGTGGTCATGTGCCACGATGTCACGACGCCGCCGGCGGTGAGCATGCTGGAAAAACTGGACATGGACCGGGTGTTCGATGCCGAAAAGATCGTGGTGATACCCGACCATTTCGTCCCCAACAAGGACATCAAGAGCGCAGGACTGGCAAAACGGCTCCGCGAGTGGGTCCGGAAGCACGGCATCGAAAACTACTACGAGGTGGGCCGTAACGGCGTCTGCCACACGGTGCTGCCGGAGGACGGCTGGGTGCGGCCGGGTACGACCATCGTGAGCGGCGATTCCCACACCTGCACACATGGGGCGCTCGGCGCCTTTTCCACCGGTGTCGGCTCCACCGATCTGGCTGCGGCCATCTATTCCGGCGAGCTGTGGTTCAAGGTGCCGAAATCCATGAAGATCGTCCTCGACGGCGAACTGGGCGACCATGTCTATTCGAAGGATGTCATACTCGAGATCATCAGGCGTATCGGCGTCGACGGCGCCCTGTACATGGCGATGGAATTCACCGGGCCGGTGATCGACGCCCTCTCGGTGGAAGCGCGGCTCACCATCGCGAACATGGCCATCGAGGCCGGCGGCAAGAACGGCATCATCAATCCCGACGATAAGACCGTCGAGTATGT
>CAYNWJ010000547.1:0-2741 GCA_964400815.1 uncultured bacterium | reverse complement strand
GTGGCGATCCCCATCCAGCTTTTCTACAATCTCTGCGTCTATCTCATCGACCGTATCGTGGTCAGGATGGAAGAGAACGCGAGCCGCTTCGTCGATGTGCTCGTGGACATGGGCTATGACCAGGCATAATCGTAAGCCGCGGCAAAAGGAGGCATGACATGGCCCTGAAAAAACGAACCCGCGTTTCCGCGGCGATACCCACATCCTCCATGGCCGATATCGCGTTCCTGCTCATCGTGTTCTTTCTGGTGACGACCTCGTTCGCCCATGACAAGGGACTGGGGCTCAATCTTCCCGCTTCCGGCGCCTCGACCAGGGTCCCGAGCCGCAACATCACCAAGGTCTGGATCAACGCCTCGGGCGAGATCATGCACGACCAGGAGATCGTGACCCTCGAGCAGATGGGCGAGCGCGTGCGCACCATGACGGAAAACAACGAAAACCTGATCGTTTCCATCAAGACCGATCCGGATGCCATGTACGAGTCCTTCGTGGACGTGGTGGACGAGATCAAGCTGGCGGGGAACGACAAGATATCCATCGCCGAACCGGATGTCGAATAAACCGCGAGGACGGTATCATGCCGGGACGCTTCACGAGAAAGAAAAAGATCAGCCAGGACATTCCCACCGGTCCCATGGCCGACATTTCGTTCCTCCTGATCATCTTCTTCATGGTGACCACGGTGTTCGTGGTGTACCGGGGATTTCCCGTGGACCTTCCCGAGGCCGAGATGATCGACGCCCTCAAGCAGCGGCGCAACATCGTCAGCGTGTGGATCGGTCCGGAGGGGCGCATCATGGTCGACGAGTTCGACGTGGGCCTTGCGGAAGTGGGTAACGTGGTCTACCAGAAGCTGCAGGAGAACCCCCGCATCGTGGTGCAGATCAAGTCCGACCGCACCACGCCCTACCGCATGGTTTCGGGTGTGATCGAAGAGCTCAAGCGGGTGAACGCCCTGCGTGTTTCATTCATCACAAAGAAGGAATAATGCGACCGTCGATAGTTGGATTCAAGGATCCGAAGGCCGACCTGCACAGGAAATCGTCGAAGATTTTCCTGATCAGTCTGACTGTATCGATCATCTTCGTGGCTGTCACGGTCAACATCACCTTCAGCACCGCGAAGAAGATCGAAGCGAAAGTCAAGAAGCCGCCGGTCATCATACAGATGGAGAATATTCCCGAGACCCGTCACGTGGTCAGGGCCCCCGCGCCCAGGCTCGGCGCTCCGCTCGAGGTCGAGGACGAGTTCATGCCCGATGACATCACCATCGAGAGCACGAGCCTGGACCTGAACGAGGATGTCGCGCCGCCGCCCCCGCCCGCCCCCGTCGCCGATGAGGAACCGGTCGTCGAGGATGTGGAGGAGGAGATCTTCGAGTTCTTCGCGGTCGAGGAACAGCCGCAGCGCACGAAAGAGGTGGCCCCCGAATACCCGGAAGCGGCGAAACAGGCGGGCATCGACGGCATCGTCATCGTCCGCGCCCTCGTGGACAAGACCGGACGGGTGACCGAGGTTCAGGTGCTCAAGGGCCCCGAGCAGCTTCAGCAGGCGGCCATAGATGCGGCGCTCAAGACCGGGTTCACACCGGCGAAACAGAACGACATGCCTGTTTCCTGCTGGGTGCAGATCCCCTTCCGGTTCGTACTCGAATAGCCCGCCGTCCTCCCGGCGCATACGGAACGTATATTCTCCGGAAGCGACCAATCGAATGCGCGGGAAGCGGACCCGTATGACCGTAACGAAGACAACGATCACCCCGATGTCATGTGCAAAGGTGGTTTTTCCATGCATACACACAGATTGCCCGCGCTTCTCATTTCATTGCTGCTCATGCTCCTCATGGCCTCGTCCGCCGCTTTTTCGCAGGATGACGAGGTGGTGGTGAACGAGGAATCGGGCGCCGCGTATCGTGAGGGGCTGGAGCTTTTCAAGAAGCGCCAGTACCTGGACGCCGCACCCCTGTTCGGGAAGGCATATACGCTCGACGAACGCAACGTTGCGGCGCTCTTCGCCCATGGTCTCGCGCTGAACAACGCCGGGAAATACGCCGAGGCCGCCGAAAAGCTCGAGCTCGTGCTCGAGAAGCAGCCGGACCACGAAAAGGCCCTCGTGCTCTATCCCATGACCCTCGAACGCTCAGAGCAGTATGAAAAGGCGTTGGCCGCCTATGACGCCGGTATCGAAAAGGATCCGAAGGACTTCAATCTCTACTGGGGCAAGGCGCGTGTGTTCATCAGGCAGAAGAAACACAAGGAAGCGGTTCCGTCCCTGATAAAAGCGCGCGATCTCAGCCCCGGGAATCTCAAGATTCGCGCCCTCCTCGCCCAGACCTACAGCGAACTGGGACGCATGGAAGACGCCTTCAACGAAGCGCAGGCGATCCTCGAAAAGAACCCCAACCACGCCCGCGCCCGTGTCATCGTCGCCGACTACAAACGCCTCGCCGGAAAGCTCGAGGAAGCCAGGGAGGAATACCAGCTCGCGGCCAAGAACATCGAGACCAAGGCCTATGCGGAGCATTACATAGAGGTCATCGATCAGAAGCTGGAGGAGATCGAGATCGAGAAGGAATGGGAGGCGCGCCAGAAACGGGAGAACAGTTCGCAGAACTGACCCTCCGTCCGGACGGATCGACACGCATCGCAATTGATGCAACGGAGCCTGTGAGCAATCATGGGCTCTTTTTTTTGGTGCGCCCGGCAGGGCGCGTGGTGCGCGAGCACCATTTGGTTGCA
>CAYNWJ010000546.1:0-2742 GCA_964400815.1 uncultured bacterium | reverse complement strand
GCCAAAGAGACCCCCCTCGGACGTTCCGTCCGGTCACCCGCTCCAAGGGGGGACGGGCAGGCTGTGGACGTTTCGTTTGAAATGTGATACTGCATCCTGAATTTTGGAAGGATCGCATTCGCGCCTGAAACGCGGGAAAAACCGGGGGAGGGCCATGTCCATGTGACAATACATGATCGAGGAAGCCTGTCCGGCAGGGAGAGAGGAAAAAAGCGCGCCGCTTTCCCTATTTCACCTTCTCGTCGCTGAACCACAGCCTGCCGAAATATAGAAAGATGAGGACGAAATCCGGGGGGATAGTATGGCGCAAACCGGCGTGCCCGGTTACATGGTTTCCCGTATCAATCAATCCAGAACACCGGCCACCCTCACGCCTTCCTCAGCTCGATCTTCCGCGTCTCCACCCGCCCGTTGTACCGGTACCTGAGCGTATAGTTCCCCGAGTCGTGGGCGGCGGTGTCCCATGACGCCAGATGCCAGCCGGCGTCGCGGACGGCGTAGTCGGGCACGGCCACGGTCTCTCCACGGTCGTTGAGGATCTCCACCATGACCGAACCGCGTTCGGGAAGGGCGTATTCGATCCCGAGCCTGCCGTAGGACCGCGTCTGCCGTATCTGCGGAAACACCCGCGTCTCGGGGCGCGCGGGCATGACGGGCTTTCTCTCGGCGACCGCGCTGTAGTCGAAGGGCTCGTCAACCAGGTGCCAGTAGGGCTCGTTTTCGCCGCCGTAATTGCGCTGGAGATAGAAGGTCCTGAGGGGTGTGCGGGTGAACCAGTCAAGGGGTTTCCGGACGGCGCGCCCGTCGTCCCAGTGATAGACCGGGATGTTCATGGGATTGAGGCCGTCGAGCATCCCCCGCTCCATGGCGATGTGGAAGAAGCCGAAGTCGCCCGGCTCGTGGCAGCCCAGCCACTTGCCGACGATGTCCACCTTGAAGGGGTTCTTGCCGAAGATGACGATGTTGGTCATGTAGTCCCAGGCTTTCCCGCGCGGGTTGTCCTCGTTGCCCACGGGATTGGGGCCGGGGCCGAAGTTCCCGTCGCGGCCGTAGATGCCCTCAACCACGTGCAGCCCGAAATCGGTGGCCGAGAGGCTGTCGAGGGTGCGGTGGGTCCAGACCTCCTGGCACATGACATCGTAGGTGTCGACGTGTGTCCTGTCGGGGGCGTCGTCGGCCTTGACGGGGCGGTCCCAGCGGGGCAGGGTGTCCCGGTGGCGGCGGTAGTAATTGGCGATGTCGCGCTCCACGTCCGGGTTGCGATGCTCCGGCGGGAGGGTCATGACGCTTCCCATCTTCTGGCAGAAGTGCTGGTAGCCGTTGGCCACCGCCCCCTGGAAATTCTTGCAGGCGAGGGTGAGGCCCATGGAATGCGCCTTGAACTTGGCGATGTTGAGAAGGAATGTATCGGCGGCGTTGATGGGCCGGAGATAGGGAATCTTTCTGAACACAACGCCGTCGGGCACATCCACCCACACCAGCTCGTCGGGGTCGATCTCGTCGTTGTTCTGCGACCAGCGTGACAGACGCTCGTTGTCGATCCCTGGCACGCGGGCGTTCATGTTGTGAAGGTCGGCGCCGGTCTTGCGGATCATGGGCCGGTAGGCGTGGTCCTTCCAGTTGACACAGTTCACCTCGCGGACATGGAAATTGCGCTTCGATATCCCCAGGTCCTTCATGCTTTCGATCACGCCGCCGACGAACCAGGGATCGGTGATGATGCCCATGGTCTCCCAGGTGTTGCCCCCGCCGCCGGTGATGTTGGGCTTGATGGGGATCAGGCGGCTCGCGGGCACACCGGACTCGTCCATGGGAACGAGCACCTCGCGGGCGAACCGGCGGCCCTCGCGTTCGTTGCCGTCACGGTCGGTCTTTTCGGCGACATTGGTGAACATGATGAAGACGGCGTCTGGATGCGCCTCGACGAAGGGGTGCACGCCGAAATAGCCGGTGGTCTTTCCGGCCCGCTCGGCGAACACCCGTGCGGGAGAGGCTGCCGCAGCCGCTGTTCCGACCGCGGCCGATTTGAGGAAGGTCCTGCGGGTGGTCATGGTTCCTCCGATGTATGAAAAGAGTAATTTGCAGATCAATGTTTATGGGTGATAATGAAAAGAGTAATTTGCAGAAGGCGCAGATGGCCGCAAATATATGAGACAATATATTAAATGCGTATTATAAATATACCAATAAATCTTCTATACATTCCCAAATTAGAAAAAACCTAGCATTAATTTTCTTTAATTGCAATTGGGTGAATCCTGTTTATCGCCAACATTTATTTTTATATCGGCTAACATGAGCAAACAATGCTCGAACAACCAATCGTTTATGTTGTTATGAAATTATGTTTGATATCTTTAGTTTACATGACGATCTGCAATCCATCCCATAATTTCACAAAGTATTAAGCAAATGATAGAGCCCAACAATGGACCAAATATTTTACAAAATATTAGTAATGTAATTAAATTTATTATTAATAATAGTAATACTATTTTGTTACTTCTTTTTTTTAACCACTCTCTCAATGCTTTGGGGGGATTCTTTACTCTTTTCCAACTAACATTGACAGAATACTCCCAATAATTCCGTTTTTCATTTGGGATTAACCTCATAAGCTCTTTATATGCAGGCAATAGCATAAATAAACTCATAGTAAAAATTGGCAAATCGACTGCGTAACCGAAAAATATGCCTCCTATTCCTGATATTGACCATATTAAAATTAACACTGAACCCCAT
>CAYNWJ010000545.1:0-2749 GCA_964400815.1 uncultured bacterium | reverse complement strand
AAGCGAAAGAAGCAACAACTACAGTTGGCTCTCAGATTTTAACCGGACAGTTCTGATTTCACCTCTTTCCCCGTCTGGCCGACCTCGAGCATGGTGTGTGTTTTCAAGGTCCGGTCATAGACGGCATGCTGCATGTCACGGCTGGTGAATGTCAGGTCCGTCCCCGTTCCGGTGGTCATGGCATGGAGCGATGCGCCCTCGCGCGTCCACACCGCGCCATTTTCCGCGGCTGTGAAGGACCCGCCCGAATCGCCGCCGCCATTGCCGTGAAGCAGAAGCGTGAAGGTGGATTGAGTTCCTGCGGTCAGATCGTCATAGATAAAGAAGAAGCGTTTCCCCGGAAACACGACATGCCGCAGGAAGCTGGTGTTTTCGTAGAGGGTTTCCGAAACGGCATGGTCGAGCCGGTCCGATGTGAATGAGCGCGTGGTGTCGATGCGGGCGTCCGAGCCGTTGGCCTGCCAGGTGCCGAAACCGTATGGCTGGGCCGCGCTCGAAGGGCCCTCGCCGTTCACGAGGATGAGATTGTGGTTTTCCGCGTGACGGGTGGCGTCGTGGGCGCTCCAGCCGCCATACCCGCTGTCGATGATGAGCGGTTCGCCATGCGCGTACAACATGATCGAATTGGGATCGGGATGTTCGTGGGCGCGGCCGTTCAAACGGGCTTCCCCGTTCTCGCTCGAAAGGAACAGCCAGAGATCGTTGTCCTCCCAGGCGTCGCGGAACACACCGAAACCGCTGTCCGGCCGGAAAAGCGTGGGAGCGATGCCCAATTCGGCGGGGGATGCATAAACCGGCGGCGTATCGTCGAACCGGGCGATATAATCCACGAGAAATGCATTCTTCACCACGGCGCCGGAGCGTTCCCACAGCCAGTGGAGGGTGTCGCGGTCCTCCCTGCCTTCGAGGGCGGAATACCACAACCCCGCCATGTCCCCGATGACAGCGTGATTGTCGTCGAATGGCGGCAGGCAGCCGTCGGGCATGACCATGAGCGGCAGGGTGAGTTCGGTTTCCGCGAGTTCAGGGATATCGTTGTAGAGATACGCTTCACCGGTGTTCTCGAGTGCCACCACGGCGGTCAGATATTGCTGGGCGGAATACCGGTGATATTCCGGTCCCTCGACCCAGCCGCCTGCCGGCGCCGCCCCTTCACCGGCCACCGTCATGGTCCGCAATCCCGCTCGAAGCCTTTCGAGTGCATGGTCGAGATCGGCCCGCGACCCGCTCTCATCCGCAATAACGAGGGAAAGGACCGCCAGTGATGCGTTCAGCTTGACATGGTGATTGTCCATGGCGTCATCGCCGTTGTGGGACACCGACGGGAAATCGTTGGCGATTCCGCCCGAGGAAAAGAGCTGGTATTCGTCCTGCGCCATGTAGTCGCGCAGTGCCTTCAGGCGGGACCGGACGAGCGGCTCCAGACCGGACGATCCGGTACGGTTGAAATCGGCGCCGTCACCCGCGAGGATGTCATAGGACTCGGCCCAATAGAGCGCCGCTTCCGAAACGGCCAGGTCGCTCGAAAAACGTTCACTCCAGTTTCCCGCGGGCAGATTGGACAGGGCATCGAGCGCCTCTTCGAGCCAGCCGTCCGCGCGTCCTTCGGTCGAATCCGCAAACGCCCATGCATAGGCGAGGTTACGCGTGTGCCAAGCCTTCGTCTCCTCCGGAACCGTCGTACCGCTCCAGTCGATGGAAGAGGCGAGGGCGGCGTCTGCGGCGTCATTCAATCTCACATGCCACGATGCGTATGGTTCACCGGCGAGCCGGGCCTTTACCGCGGCTTCCTCACCGGAGGTGAAATGAACGACGGGATGGATCTCTGCGCGCGCCTGAGAAGCGTACAGCATGACCGTCAGGGCTGTCGCGGCGAGTATTATGGTGGTACGCAAATCATGCCGTGCATGATCGGGAAAAGGTTTTTTCATGGAACATCCGGGGTGAAGGAAAGAATGGCTTTTTCTTTTCAACGTTTGAAAGCCGGGAGGGTTCAGAAAATGGGGAAAGCTGTCTCAGGAGAGTCCGCGCGCCGTTTCAGCGAGCACATCGTCGAGAACCGCGAGAACCGTATCGATGTCCGCATCGGTGTGGAGGATCGAAAACCCGTGATGAAGGGGGCCGCCGCCGTAATCGTGGAAATAGACGCCCCGTTCCCAGCATTTCCCGATGATCGAGAGCATGATCGATGCGTCGTGGACGAACGTGTCCTCGTAGCGGCGTGCGGGTTCGGTCCTGCCGAGGAGGAAATTGAAGCGGGCGCCGTGACGGGGGACGATCATGGGAATGCCGTGTTTTTCGAGGATACGGTCCATGCCGTCATGGAATCGCTCGCCGATACGCCTGAGCCGCCCGTGGAATCCGGGTTTCACCACTTCGCGCATGAAGGCGAGTCCCGACAGCACGGGAACGAGATGGGCGTTGAAGGTACCGCTGTGCTGTACGGGGCCTTTCGGCTGGTACATGTCCATGACGTCTCCCCTGCCGCAGAAGGCCGAAAGAGGCAGCCCCCCGCCCAGGGACTTTCCGATCGTCGCCACATCGGGCACGACACCGAAATCCTCCTGCGCCCCGCCGGGAGATTTCTTGAAAGCCGACTGGATCTCGTCGAAAAACAGCAGGATGCCTTCGCGCCGGGTGATGTCGCGCAGCAGTTCGAGATATCCCGGATCGGGCATGATGCCCGCACAGTTGTAATTTACGGGCTCCAGAATGACCGCTGCAGTTTCGGAGGCTTGGACTTCCACCG
>CAYNWJ010000544.1:0-2751 GCA_964400815.1 uncultured bacterium | reverse complement strand
GTCCGACACCCCTCACCTTCGCAGGCCGCCTGACGGAGCGTCTCGGCGGCGCGAAGATCTATCTCAAGCGCGAGGACCTGGCCCATACCGGGGCGCACAAGATCAACAACGCCATCGGACAGGCCCTCCTCGCCCGGCGGATGGGCAGGACGAGGATCATCGCCGAAACCGGTGCGGGACAGCATGGAGTGGCGACCGCCACCGCCGCGGCCCTGTTCGGCATCCCCTGCGAGGTCTTCATGGGCGCGGAGGACATGCGGCGGCAGTCCCTGAACGTTTTCCGCATGCGTCTGCTCGGATCGAAGGTGACCGAAGTGACGACCGGATCGAAAACCCTCAAGGACGCCATCAACGAGGCCATGCGCAACTGGGCCACCACCTGCCGCGACACGTTCTACATCTTCGGCTCGGTGCTCGGTCCCCACCCGTTCCCCCTGATGGTCCGCGATTTCCAGAGCGTGATCGGAAAGGAGGCCCGTGAACAGATTCTCCGGGCGGAGGGACGGCTTCCCGATGTGCTTGTGGCCTGTGTCGGCGGCGGCTCGAATTCCATGGGGCTCTTTCATGACTTCCGCGATGACGGCGGGGTCAGGATGGTCGGTGTGGAGGCCGGGGGCCGGGGGTCGGGGTACGGCGACCATGCGGCGCGGTTCCTCACCGGACGGCTCGGCGTTCTCCACGGCACCTACACCTGGGTTCTCCAGGATGAGCACGGCCAGATCAGTCCCACGCACTCGATTTCCGCGGGGCTGGATTATCCGTCGATCGGACCCGAGCACGCCATGCTCAGGGAACTCGGGCGGGCCGAATATGACTCGGCCGGTGACGGCGAGTGCATCGAGGCTTTCAGGCTTCTCGCGGAGACCGAGGGAATCATTCCGGCGCTTGAGAGCGCGCATGCCGTCGCCTGGGTGATCAGGGAGGCTCCGAAGATGTCCCGTGACACCGTGGTGGTCGTCAATCTCAGCGGCCGCGGCGACAAGGATGTGAATACGGCGATGGAATACATCAGTTTCTGACGCGCCGGAGGGAAACCGGCGACCATGTCAGCACAGCAGGGGGACACGACAGTGGGTAGAATAGAGAGTCGATTCGCCGAATTGAAAAAAGAGGGGCGCAAGGCCTTCGTGGCCTATATCACCGCCGGGGACCCGTCCCTTGCGGGAACGGTGGAACTGGTGAGGGAATTCGACAGGCGCGGTGTGGACATCGTGGAACTGGGCGTACCCTTCTCCGATCCCGTGGCCGACGGTGCGGTGAACCAGGAGGCGGCCATGCGGGCGCTCGCACAGGGCGTTACGGTCGGTGATATCCTGGAATCGGTGTGTGAAATCAGGCGTTCCTGCGAAATTCCCATCATTTTCTTCGCTTATTACAACACCATTCTCTCGTACGGTCTGGAATCGTTCGTTGAAGACGCGGCAGAGGCTGGTCTGGACGGTGCGCTGGTGCTCGATCTGCCGCCGGAAGAGGCATCGGACTACAAGCGGCTCATGGACGGCGCCGGGCTTTCGACCATATTCCTCATTTCCCCCGTGACTTCGGATGAACGGATAGAAATCATTGCACCACAGGCGACCGGTTTCATATATTATGTCTCCCAAATGGGGGTGACGGGTGAGCGTGCCGGCCTGGCTGATGACATCGAAAGGAACCTCGCCGCCATTCGCGCCCGTTCCGATACACCGGTTGTCATAGGATTCGGCATCTCTTCGCCCGAACACGTGGCGCAGGCAGCGTCATTCGCCGACGGGGTCGTCGTGGGCAGCGCGATCGTCCGCAGGGTCGGCGAATTCGGCGGAGAAAAAGATTCGGCGGAGCGCGTCGGGTCGTTTGTCGAATCCCTGACCGCAGCACTGAGAGGAGACTGACATGGCTGATCTTGCCGACTGGCGCGGCCGGATCGACGAAATCGACGGGGAGTTGCTCACCCTTCTGAACAGGCGTGCCGAATGCGCGATCGAGATTGGAAAGATAAAACAGGATAGAGGGCTGCCGATTTACAATCCCGACAGGGAAAAGGATATCATGGCGCGTCTTCAGGACCTCAACGGAGGACCGCTTCCCGATCCCGTCATTCGCGGGATTTTCAACAAGGTTATCGAAGCCTGCAAGAACTTGGAATGAAACGTTTGGCGGACGTACGGTTTTCTTCGTATATTTATTACTGTTCACTTTTTTTTGAAACGATTCCGGCTGTGTGCGCACGGAACGCATATACCTGGGTCGTTCGAGTTGAGCGGAGTTTTCATTCTAACTTTTCCACAATCCACAAGGAGTTGAAATGGCTCACGTTATTACCAGCGATTGCGTATCCTGCGGCGCCTGTGTCGATGTCTGCCCGGTCGAGGCGATTTCCGAGGGCGAAGACAAGTATGTGATCGACGCCGACACCTGCATCGACTGCGGCACCTGTGTGGACGAGTGTCCCAGCGGGGCGATCACTGCCGAATAACGTTGTTTTTACAGCGAACGAAATCATCCCCCCGTTCCGATCGATCGAAGCGGGGGGATTTTTTCTGCCCGGCCGGGTCCACGGTCGTCGCCCGGCTCCTCTCCCGAAAACTCAATGGTGATTTATCGTCCGCCGTGTGAACCATGATGTATGGGATTCAAGGATTGACAGGATTGCAATCGCGGTTCATCCGGTAATCCTCGCAGTCCCGTTTCAGCAATTGAAAGCCGTCGAAAAAATATCCGGTTATCAAGTTTAGTCAGCATCCATATACGTTACTATTGACCGGGCCTGAA
>CAYNWJ010000543.1:0-2757 GCA_964400815.1 uncultured bacterium | reverse complement strand
CCTCTCTTTTGAAAAAGAGAGGGGGCCAGGGGGTGAGTTTTGATCCGGCTCGTGGCGGCACGCTGTCTCGAAGTGAATCGAACAAGCCCGTCTGAAATATAAATACCATTGAACGATAATAGCAGCCGGACCGGCCGTCAGTATCCCGGCGGGTTGAACGCCGCCTCCACGCCGAAGCGCATCCTTCCCGTTCCCCGCTCGTGGGCACCCATGTCCGGCGGGTTACCGTCCACCGCCTCGCAGAAGTTGGGTATGACGACGCCGGCGTCGACGCCCGCGCTTCCGGCTTCGAGCTGGAACATGCCCGTCCGTGTTTCCGTATCGAATCCCGCCCCTGCGGCATAACGCGGTTCCGCCCGTATGCCGTGTTCCTCGTGCCCCTCCGGATGGCCCGCCGAGAGCATGTCATGGTCGAAATCATTGTCTGCGTGGCTGTCGCTGACCGCGATGCTGCGGCTGTCGGTGCTGCGGACGTGGAGGATGTTGTTGCGGGTGACGCAGTGCTTGATGATCCTGCCCCCGCCGCCCAGACCGCCGGCGCCGTTGTCGCCCTCCTGGAAGATGGTGTTGTTGAAGAAATACATATGACCGGTCATCCACTGCTCGCCGTTGGCGAAACCCATCTTCACCATGGGACCGTGGGTCATGTCCCAGCTGCTGCCGGGGGGGCTGTAGGAGCGGCCGGACACGTTCCGCCACACGTACAGCGGCCCGATGGAGGTGGCGGCGTTGGCGATGGCGATGAGCACGTCCTCGACATAGTTGTTCCAGATGCGGACATTCTGATTGTTGCCCTCCGCCTCGATACCGTCGTCCCAGCAGTCGGCGACATAGTTGCAGTAGATGTCGCTGTCCGAGCCGGGAAAGCCGCGATGGCTGGCGTTGGAGCCTGCTCCCATGGCGTCGTTGTAGTAGTGGTCCTCCTCCGAAAAGCACTCGTTGTACCGGAAGACATGATTCCCCCCGGAATTCCAGAAGACGATGGTCTGCGGGCCCGCCGGATGGGTGGAGCGGCCGTGCTTCTCGGCCCAGCTGTTGGTGTCCCAGGTGGGATGATGGAATCTGCATCGCTGGATGACGACGGTTTTGAGGGCCTCGTTGTTGCTGTAGACGCAGGCCTGGTAGTTCTTTCCCCAGCCCTTCTCGTCCTCGGTCCCCCAGCCGCTGATGTCGCAGTCCTCGATGATGATGTCATGGCCATCGAATATCCTGATGCCGTGCTCCTTCACGTTTTTGATGGTGAAGCCCCGGAGGATGACATGGTGCGCGCGCACGGCGATCCCCACGTCCTCCGTGTTTCCCGTGTCGATGGTGCATCCCGTGCCGTCGTAGAGCACATAGCCGCCGGGAGAGCCAGACCTGTCGATGGTGAGTGTGGCTTCCCGGTCGTCAACCCCGACGGTGGATGCCACGGGGAAGGTCTCGCTCCAGGTGGTCCCCCGTGTTTCGGCGCGTTCGCCGGTGCATTCGAGGGTCAGGGCGATCTCGTAGGTCGTGCCGGGTGTCAGGTTGACCAGGCTCCCGCGGTAGTCTCCCCCGCACTCCGGTGAATCGATGGGATGATGGCGAAGGGGATGGCCCTCGCGCCACCGCCCGCCGCCCGCCTTCCTGAACCTGACATTCACTCCGCGGTCCGGGGCCCCGCCCGCGGGCGACCAGTACAGGCTGAGGCAGTGGAAGGTTGGAACCACGGTGACCCCGTCTGCGTCAGCCGCCCGCGCCGATATCGGTGATGACAAGAGACCGGTGAGCAAGAGTATTCCAGTCATCAGGGCACAAGCCATGTACCGTTTCATGTCGATCGTCCCTTCCGTGCTGTAATGTCGTGTGTGTGGGAAACGATATATAGCGTCACTCCGTAATGGCTCGTTCGGGCGCGCCAATTCCATTTGCACCAATACGCCCTGGTGTTTCCTTCTTTCATGTAGCGCCTCACCGTCAGGGCGTCGGCAGGAACCTGCGGACCATCGTTTCCCGCTTCCCGTCGAGTTCAGCGGTGATCGTGATGACCGGCTCGTCATCGAGCAGGAAATGATAGCGTCTGAAATAGCCGCTCGGCCGCACATCCTCCACCGGGTCGCCGTTGATGGTAACCTTCGAGCCCGGACGCACGAGTCCCCTGATGCCGATATTCCTCGGGCCGACCGGTACTTCCGTTCCTTCGGGAGGTGATGTCTGGACATGAATGAGCGGTCCCGTGTCGAGCGCCTCGATCTCACGTGCGATCGCCTCACGTGTTTCGAGCATGACAGCGGGATCACGGGTGTAGCCGCAGAAATCCCAGATGACCCGTCTGCAGAGTTCGAGGGGCCGCTGACGGGGGTCCAGCCAGTGGGCGTCCGCGCCGATCCGTTCCTTCAGCATCCGCAGCCTGTCCTCGAGCACCCACAGGTACTCGTAATCCTCGAGCCCGTCCCGTTGCGCGCTGAACCTGAGCGATCCCACCAGCCCGTTTTCCCCGGGATAGGCGATCACGGGGTTTCCGAGGGGCGAATTCCTCCCGATGGCCTCTTCCGAATAGGGGTCGTCGGTGTACGGACTGTTCAGCGCCCAGAAGAGAAAACCGTCCAGATCGTGCAGGTACAGCGCCCAGAACTGGACACGCATCTTTAAGAGGCACTGGTCCACGAAGCGCCCGGGATAGCGCCCGACGGGGATGCGGGAGGTGTAGTACCATAGTTCCGCCCCGTTGCGCTGGTGCTGTTTGTAGGTGTCGTACCACATGTGGAGGTGGTTGATCTTGGGACAATAGACATC
>CAYNWJ010000542.1:0-2759 GCA_964400815.1 uncultured bacterium | reverse complement strand
CGTTCCGTGCGCAGACCACGATGGAGACCGGCGGCGGCTCGTCGTGAAGGTATCCCGTACGGTACCGTCCGATGCCCACGATCAGCGCCGCGGCGAAAAGCACATAGAAGCAGCAGTAGGCGATCACGACCACAGAAACGATCTCAATCATCCGGTTCCTCCGCAAGCGCCATGTCCCCTGCAATCGTGAGCTCGTGTAGACCGCCCGGAACAAGGCCCCGCTCCCCCGCCAGCCTGGCCACTGCATCGATGATCACCGGAAGGTCCGCGCCGCCGCCATCCGAGGTGTCGTGAAAGACCACGATCGCTCCGGGCCGCACGAACGGCTCGACTGCCGCCACGGTCCCGGCGGCGCTCCGGTCACGGTAGTCCCCCGCGAGGGCGGTCCACAGCACCAGGGAAAGGCCCCGGTCCCGCACCGTCCTGAGCGCGGTCACGTCGAAAACGCCGTGGGGGGGGCGGAAGAGTGTCGGCGCCTCGCCGGTGATATCGGCCAGAACCCAGCCGCAGCCGTCGATCTCCGCCGCCGTTACCCCGCTTCCCGCGAAGAACAGGCGACGGTGGGTCATGGTGTGATTGCCGATGGCATGACCGCGGGCGACGATGTCGCGGACGATGCCGGGATGGGCCGCCGCTTTTTCGCCAACGAGAAAGAACGTGCCCCGCGCACCGTTCGATTCCAGGGCATCCAGCACCCGGGGGGTTATCTCCGGATCGGGGCCGTCGTCGAAGGTCAGGGCAATGACGTCTGAATCGGGCGTCCCTTCCCATATCACGCCGGACAGAAGCCGCTTCAAAATCAACGGCGGGACGCGTTCTATATGGTCTGTAACCTTATCGAACATTGGAAGATATCCAATAACATTGTTATTCAAGGCGACAGATGACACCATGATTCAACGTCATATTCTAACGCGACAACATCTGTCGTGCTGATTGTTCCTTCGTTGCTCCAGGCCCACGCATGGAAGCATGATCGACCGTACCCTCCGCCGCCCGAATGCGCCGTCCCTGCCACTCGAACGATCCGAAGGTCCCCCTGAGTGTGACGACGATGATATAGGGCACGTGGAGGATCTCGGCGACAGGGAGAAGCATGAGCAGTCCCGGCCGGCCGTTCCTCACGACACCGTATCCGCACAGCAGCGCATCGCCCGTAATCTTCAGCGCCCATGCCGCGAGGAATGGCGCCCACGGCAGACGGCCCGCGAGCGCCCCCGCGAACCAGCCCGCTCCTGCGAGAAAGAAGACAAAGAATACACCCAGCAGGGCGACCGCCTTCCGCGATGGATAGGTCGATATCTTGGAGGCCCACCGGGTCCGCTGGGTGATGAAGGCATCGAGCGAGCCCCTGCCCTCCACCCTGACCGCCGTCCCCTTTCCCGTGACATATACGGCGCGGCCCGGATCGTCCGTCGTGATCTTCTGCATGAGCATGTCGTCATCGCCGGAAACAACGCGGCCGATGCCGTCGTAGCCCCCGGCCCGTTCGAAAGCGCTCCGGCGGTAGGCGAGATTGGCGCCGTTGCAGGTGATGGGGAACCCGGCGTTCATGAGACCGGCGGACATCATCTGGATGCCGGTGAACTCCAGCGCTTCGAACCGCCCCATCAGGCCGCCGTCCTCCACAATGATCTCGCCCGCCACCAGGTCCACGCCGGATCTGAAACGCGCCACCATGTCGGCGATCCAGTTCGCCGGAGCGCGGCAGTCGGCGTCCACGGTCATGACAATCTCGCCGTCAGTTGACATGATGCCTTCGTGCACGGCCTTCTTCTTGTGTGTGTAGGGGGATGAGGAGCAGGATGTTTCACGGATGCGGACACGCGTGTCGCGTTCGGCGAACTCACCGGCGACACGCACGGTGCCGTCGGTGGAGCAGTCGTTCACCACGGTGATGTCGAACAGGCCGGCGGGATAGCTCTGTGCCAGCAGGTCATCGAGGATATGCCCGATGTTCCCTTCCTCGTTCCGCGCGGCGATGATGACACTGACCGTGGGACGGGAGTCCGAACGGGCGTCGCGTCTCACGAAAAGACCCCGGAACGCCGCCAGACAGACCGCGAGATACACGGTGCCGCCTCCGATGAGCAGATATGCGGTCATGGCTGTCAGCACGGAACGTTTCCCCCCTTCATTCGTTGTATGGAATATCCGCCTTCACGGGAACAAAGTCAAGGAGAATGGGGGAATGACGCAATCACCCGTTTTCTCTAACACCAATGATGAAGCAGTTTTTACGAGTCAAGAGACATCATCCTTCGTTCCGGACGGTGGATGTGTAACTTCAGTCGTTTCACTACCTCCCCCTATAATAGAGAGGTGGCCTCGTGAGGGGCCGGATTGGACGGGGGGACGAACAGACGGAGGAAATTTCAGGACATCATCTTGATATGTGGGGGCTTTCGTTGAATGGGTAATCGCGGATTAAGGTGATATGGCGTGAGGCTGGAGACCTGGCACCCCCCCCCCAAAACCCATCGGAAAATTCACATATATTATTATAAAATATGGCATTACATCTAAAATATAAGCAAAATAAGTTTTCCGGGTATCAAGTTAAGTAAGCAAAGCGGGAAACCATGCTTTTTTCCTCTTGAATTGCGCGAAAGAGAATACGTTGAAGCTGAGTTGACGTGACACCCGGGTTATTCTACAACCCCCCTCGGTCTGCGACCGTATCCCCCCTGAAAAAAAAAGGGGGGGGGGGACCGGGTACCGCCGGCTCCTGCAGAACATGGCCTCCCCTGTCAGGGGAG
>CAYNWJ010000541.1:0-2764 GCA_964400815.1 uncultured bacterium | reverse complement strand
CAACCCCCCTTCTCTTAAAGACTTAAGAGAAGGGGTCGGGGGATGAGTTTTGAAAAGCTTCAAAAAATCAGACCCCTCCGGCTTCTTCCGCGAGGAGATACTGAGCTGCTGCGGCCTGCGTGGCAGTAAAAAATGGGAATTGCGAGCGAATAACTTGACTTGCCGTGTTCCCCGCATCATTATTAAACAGAATGCATTTCGAACGGCAGTGACTGTTGATCGATCACGATGGGGGCATGCTTTGCAGGAGGAAACGATGGGGATCGCGGGCCGGGGTGTGGTATGGACGGTGAAACACGGCATGACGGTGCTGTTGATGTTTCTGATGGTTGTTGTCCTTTCCGGGTGTTCAGCCGGGATGGGAACGTCCGGCCTTCCTCCCGGCCAGCATGCCATGCGTCTCGAAAAGAAGGTCACGACCACCCACCGCCTGAACTATCTCCTCCATCTCCCCGACGGGTACGCCGCATCCGATGAACCCCTGCCGCTCATGCTCTTCCTTCACGGGGCGGGCGAGCGCGGCGACGATCTGGAACTGGTGAAGAAGCACGGCCCGCCGAAGCTCATCGCCGCGGGGAAATCCTTCCCGTTCATCGTGGTGTCGCCCCAGTGCCCGATCGGCGAATGGTGGTCGCCCGAGCCGCTCATCGCCCTTCTGGACGAGGTGTCCGCACGCTTCCGGGTCGATCCCGGACGGGTGTATCTCACGGGATTGAGCATGGGCGGATATGGCTCGTGGGACCTGCTCCAGACCTGTCCCGGCCGGTTCGCGGCGGCCGCTCCCATCTGCGGCGGAGGCATACCCTACCTGGCGCGGACCTTCGCCGATGTGCCCGTGTGGGCCTTTCACGGTGCGAAGGACGAGGTGGTGCCGGTCGAGAACTCGCGCCTGATGGTCGAAGCGCTCCGAAAAAGCGGCGGCGAGGCACGGCTCACCGTCTATCCCGAAGCGGGCCACGATTCCTGGACCGGGACCTACGACAATCCCGAACTCTACGAGTGGCTCCTCGGCCACCGGCGGGAACCATGATGGAAACGGAGGTTACGGTGTGATAGTGAACGCACGGTTTTTCCACGGCATAACGAGCCTGGGGCTCATCTGCGGGGCGTTCGCCATCGGCCTGTGGGCGCTCGCCCGCGTGCGCATCGAATTCATGATCCTCTACGCCGTGATCCTGATCCTCTTCTCCCTGCTCATCGTCATGATATACTGCGCCAAGTGTCCGGGGCAGACCTGCGGATGCGCCCACGTGCTGCCGGGAATGATCGCCCGTCACATGCCCGCCCGCGACGGGAGACACTACTCAGCAGCCGATTATATCGCCGTGGGCGCACTTTTCACCGCCCTCGTCGCCGTCCCCCAGAAGATACTGTGGCGTGACCCGCGCCTCTTCTATTCCTTCTGGGCCGTCATGGCGGCGGGCGTTTTCGAGATCTTGCTGTTCGTCTGTCCCGGCTGCGGCAATTCCACCTGCCTCATGTGCAGAAAAACAGACACCTGAACCGTTCCAGCTTTTCATGGAGAGACTTCGATGAAGCGACCCCACTGTTTTCCGCTCCTCGCAACCTTGGCGGCAATCCTTCTTTTCGCCTGCTCCTGCGCCGTGGACACCGCACCCTGGCGCATGAAGCTCACCATCGCCCGGGACAACGCGGTGACCGACAGCCAGCGCGGCTTCCCTGTCCTCGTCGTCATCGGGGAAGACGCCCTCAGATCAACCGGGAACGGGGGGCATGTGGCGTCCGCCGACGGTTCCGACATCTATTTCACCGAGCAGGACGGGCGGAACAGGATCCCCCACGAGATCGTTTCCTATGACCCCGCAACCGGCGCGCTCGAGGCCTGGGTGCGGCTCACCTATCTCTACGACGACCGGGATACGGAGCTCTATGTCTATTACGGCGATCCGGCCATGACGGAAGGGGGGAACGGCGATCCCGTGTGGGACGGCCGGTACGAGCTGGTTTCCCACGACGGCGGCGAGAAACAGCCGGTGGCCGCGGATGATCCGGAGTTCACCGACGAAATTACGGTGGAGGCCTGGGTGCACACCGATTCCTTCCGCCCGGAGGCCCTTATGCCGGTCGTGGCCAAGTGGCGCATCCTCGAAAGCTTCGACCGGTTCGACGCCTTTGACGCGGGGAATATCGACGGCCTCGATACCATCGGGTTCTTCGGCGCGGTGTTCGACGGCCGCCACATCTATTTCGCGCCCCAGCGGTACGGCCACGAGGAGGACTCGACCCACGGCTACGCCCTCCGGTACGACACCCACCGTCCCTTCAAGGACGCCGCTTCATGGGAGGCCCATGACGCCGGGAACACCGACGGTCTGGCGACACGGGGGCATTATGGCGCGGTGTTCGACGGCCGGTATGTCTACTATGTTCCCCGTGGCAAGAACTACGGCGGCTCGACGGGGACCTTCAACGAGTTCCAGAGCAACCTGCTGCGCTACGACACCCACGGAGGCTTCAGGGACCCGAAAAGCTGGGAGGCCTTCGACATGGATGTGGACATCTCCAAGCAGTCGGCGGCCTTCGACGGCCGGTACATCTATTTCTGCCCCGGCTACACCCACACGGCCGACGGCGGTATCACGGGCAGCTCCCTCATCATCCGCTTCGACACCGAATCGGCCTTCAAGGACCCCGCGAGCTACCGGACGGTGGATGTGAGCACCCTCGTGCGGAACGCTGAAACCGGCAACTACGACGGTGCGGCCTTCGACGGCCGGTACGTCTATTTCGTGCCGCTCATCTC
>CAYNWJ010000540.1:0-2779 GCA_964400815.1 uncultured bacterium | reverse complement strand
GGACTGAAGTCCGGGGAATGTTCTTGATTCATATGTTTAATCACCGGAGCAATAATACACACGGGAAACCGGTTTTCAAAGGTATTTTTTCGCTATTTTCTCTGTGGATGACGGAGGCGTGAGCGTCAGGCGCTGCGGCTGCCGGCACGACAAGACCGGGTGATTGCATTGATGGTATCACGAATTCAAAAAAAGTTTGTTCTTATGGTGTCGATATATATATTCCAAGAACAACAATGACGATATGGCAAAAAGTCCAAAAATGGCCATTTACGCGCACGTAAGTGATTGTTATTATTGATCAATAATTTTCAGAAATCGACTTTTTGCCGGAGCATCAACAATAGGAAATTACACATAAGCAAAGCAATGAACTGGAATCCCAATACTGCGGCAGGGTGAAAACGCCATTCGCGAAATCATCAGGTAATGGAGTGCCAATATGAGTTTAATTGAAATCCATGTAAAAGAAAAATACATATTAAAGTTATTGTGCTCTTTGATGATATTTGTGGCTGTCTCCGGTGTGAGCACCTCGTTTGCCGATGTATATGATCCTCAAAAAGAGTATATCCCCAGGATATATTTTTCGTCGTTCGACAACCCAAACGATGATGTTCAGCTCAGAAGACAATTGCAGGCAAGTGACATGTTATTGTTGAGATATGGAAAGAACATAATTGACAACACGAATGTGTTAATTGTAAAAAAAGACAGTAATGAGCCATTGAATTCATATAACACAATAAGGCAGCTTTTTGATTTTGTAGTTAAAAACAGCACACACGGGCGCCTGCAAAACAGTTCGCTGAATTATATTATATATAATCTTTTTTATTCCGAAGAACCCTTGGAAATATCCTGTGGTATTTTCAGCAATTTTTTCAGAGGGCTCGTAACAAGCATGTTTCATGTCAATGAACCTGATGTCAGGCCGATAATAATGTACGATGAAAATGCTCTTCAACCTTCCGCCCCCCAATCACAATACCTGACAGGCGGTCATTCAGCGCTTGAGATACGATTTCAGGAATTCAACAAATGGATAGTATTCGATCCGTACATGGGGGTGATACCTGAATTAGATTCCACTCCTCTATCGATGATCGAAATAAGTCAATTACAGAAATCGGATATTAATTTCAGACTCATGGGCCTCGACAAATATGGCAAAGGTTCGCACAATCAAAAAAACGTGAGTAATTTTTACGTTGGCGCCAAGGATATATTTGGTTTTTTTGGGGGAAAACAGTCACACATATTATTCCTGAAACAACAAAAACACATTGAACAATTCCGAAAAAATTTTATGAAATCATACAACAAAGAGGTTGTTATCTATACCGATCCTGAATCATTTCAACGGATTTTTTACTGACATGAAACCGGCGCTTCAATTTCTTCTGCGCCAAGCTCCATTGTTCTTTGTTCATCTCATCTTCCCTCATCCGACGACTACACGGTTTCCCGTACCTGAACACGTTCATATTTCGAACACCAGGTCAAGCCCTTTTCGCCTTGACACCCCGCCCGTTGTGCCCTATGTTCAAGCCAGCCGACATCGGTACATGTTTTCATTCAAAAACAAAGGAGCATCCCATGCACACCCGCCGCACATTCATGGAATCGGCGTCCCTTGCGGGCATCGCCGGCATCGTGGCCGCGAAATCAGCTCCGGCGTACGCCCGGAACCGGGGGATGGTGAAGGTCGGCCAGCTCGGCCTGGGCTCGCACACCTTCCTCGGACGGTTCGTCAATCCGCCGGACATGCTCAAGGGAAAGGTGAAGTGCATTCCCTGGGCCGTGTGGGACGATGCACCCGGCGTGGCCGAACAGATGAAGAAGAACCTGGGATTCGAGAAGGTGATGGACGATCCCGCGGAGGTGGCGAGGGAATGCGATGCCGTGCACGTGGAGCACGCCGACTATCGCATGGCCCTCGATCTGGCCCGTCCTGCGCTCGAGTTGGGCAAGCCCGTGTTCATCAACCGGCCCTTCACCGGGACCATCGCGGACGCCGAGGAAGTGGTCCGGCTGGCGAGGAAGCATGACGCTCCCCTCATGTGCGCGTCGTCCCTGGAGTTTCAGCCCGAGGTTGAGGAAATGCGGAAGTTCGCCGTGGAGAAGGGGCCCATCAGGACCTATGAGGCCTATTGCCCGGAGCAGCATTTCACCTGGATGTTCCCGCACGTGTTCAACTACGCCCACGCGGCCTTCGGCGGGGGGATCGAGTCGGCCTATTTCACGGGGACCTACAACATGGACCTTGGGAAGTGGATCGACGAGCGCCTTCCCTTCGGGACGTCCCTGTGCATCCTCACCTGGGAGCCTCGTAACGGCGAGCCGCCCATGATCGGCATGAACCACATCGGGAACTATCCCTCGCGCTTCCACATCGACGCGTTCGGGGTGAAGGAGAACCGGTATTTCGAGGCCGGCCCGAAACTCTTTGAATACATGGCGGTGACCCTCCATGATTTCTATGTCACCGGCGCGCCGCCCCGGCCCTACGAGGCCATTCTCGAACAGCACCGTGCGCTGGCGGCGGCGAACGTGTCCCGTCTCACCGGCAGGGCCGTGCGGCTGGACTCCCTTGGCGGATCGGACGCGGTCCCCTATTCGGAGAACATCCGGTGGTGGGTGCTCAGGAATTTCTGGAGACAGAATGAGGGATAAGGTTTTCCGTGTATCCGGTTCGGCAAGCAACGCGTGATTCAGTAGTTTTCTCTGCAAAGCCCCCTTCCGCCGCTTCGCGCCACCTTCCCCCGTATCGGGAGAA
>CAYNWJ010000539.1:651-2794 GCA_964400815.1 uncultured bacterium | reverse complement strand
TAGAGCTGATTCCCGTAGAAAGGAAAAGGGTGCTTATTTAACTTGATAACCGGCAAATGCTTTGTCTCTCAAATGTGATCATCAAAAAATCTCCCTTCCCTCGAGGCTGCGCCCGCTCATCACACTCCCTCCACATCCCACATGCGTTTCATGAACTCCTCCTCGATGAGCCGGACCTTCCAGTTCTCCGAGTCGCGCCTGATATTGGGAAGATTGTTGGAGCCGTTCACATAGATGACATCGTATTCGAAATCCCGCGCGTTGATCCGCCTGGTGTCCAGCCAGGTGTCGAGCATGAGGTTGTCCTTCTCCGCGTCTCCGGTGAGCGTGCGCCACACCACCAGGACCTTCTCGCGCAGGCCGTTGTCCGGTTTGCGCGGATCGGCGGGCGTCCATCCCTCCACCGTCCCGAACCGCCACGCCCCCTCGGCCTTGCGCTTGTCCCGCCAGGTGCCCTCCTGTCCGGTCTTTTCGGGATCGGGCCGGAACTCGAACCGGCATACCAGCTCCCCGGCCTCGTCGAACCCCACAGGGTCGTCCCTGTGGATGATGAAGTAGCGCGTTGTCTGGTCGGAGGCCTTGACGTTGCCATGCTCCCCCTCGGTGGCGTCCACGACGGTGAAACGCAGGCGGAGCGGTTCTTCGGGGATGTCGTGGATGTCGAAGAGGGATTCCTGGCCGGTCAGCCGGGCGGCGCGGTTCCGCTCGATCTGGTTTTTCGCGGCGAGGCGGACGTCGAAGGTGAAGGTCGAGAAATACTCGGTGGTCTTGATGTAGTACTGGTCGGCGTTGGCCCAGTGGAGCTTCACCTCCTCGCCGTGGTAGGGGATGGCGAAGGGCGCGGCACGTCCCTCCGTCTCGCGGGTGTAGTGACGCCGGTGAGATGACGAGGATTCTTCGGCGTTTCTCGGCCCAGTATTGGCAGGCGACGAGCCCGGCCTCGATTGTCTTGCCCAAACCGACTTCATCGGCAAGCAGGACACCCTTTGAAACGGGAGAACGAAGGGCGAACAGCGCGGCTTCAATCTGATGGGGATTGAGATCGACACAGGCATCGAAAAGGGAGCGGCTGAGACGTTCGATGCCGCTTCCGGCCTGACGGCTGAGCTCGTGCGCGAAATACCTGGCATGATACGGCGTAGTCATCCATCCCCCCGGGTGAGCATGTAATCTACATGCTTACCCGTATACCGTCAAGCGGGAAATCGCTGACAGACATGGTAATCCCGACTTTACCCAAAAGCCGCCGACACCTCCTGCCAGAACGCCCGGAAGAACTCCGACAAGCAGAACGCCCGCATCGAGCACGACAAGGCCCTCATCCGGGTCATGACCGCTGTCATGAAGGACGACACCGAACTGTTCAAGCAGTTCTTGGACAACGACGGCTTCAAGCGCTGAATGACGGACACCGTCTTCGGTCTGACGTATGGTCAGGGTGGAATCTGATCCGCTCATCTGATTCTTTCTTTTTGTGCGCACGAATCTCATTTGAGATATTTCACTTCCCCGCGATTTTTCTGCACTCGATGTGATCCCCGTCACTGAATAAAGTTTTCCTTGTCGCAATACTACCAATATATTACTATGACAGAACATTCATGAATCGACCGCCACTTCTCCCGGAGCATGGAATATGAAAAATGTGCTTGTCTCTTTGATTCTTGCTTTTTGTGTTGTGATGTTCGGATGGCAGCAGAACGTACTTGCGGCGGCGGGAGATGTGTTGTGGAAGTTTGAGACTGGTATGGGGTATACGGAAGGTTTACCTGTCGAAGAACAAGGTATTACGACATCAATTGCTATTGGGGATCAGGGTACTATTTATTTTGGAATAAAAGATAAGCATTTGTATGCTCTCAATTCAAATGGAAGCTTAAAATGGAGATATCTTACGGATGGTATTATATATTCCACACCATCAATCGACAACGATGGTACTATTTATTTTGGCTCATATGATCATTATTTTTATGCTCTTTATCCTGATGGCGAATTGAAATGGAAATATAAAACTAATGGAGTAATTGAGTCTTCAGCCGCAATAAGTAGCGACGGCACGGTTTACTTTTCTTCAGATTCATTTATGCGCTGAATTCTGACGGATCATTGAAATGGATCAAAAACTATCGAGTTGGTTCAA
>CAYNWJ010000539.1:0-641 GCA_964400815.1 uncultured bacterium | reverse complement strand
GTTCCCCAATTATTGGTCTGAATGGAGATTTGTTTTTTGGTAGTGACCGTTCCTTTTATGCAATAACTGGAGATGGTGATTTATTGTGGAGCTTTGAAACCAATGGAGAAATAAAATCGTCTGCTGCTTTAGATAGAAATGGTAATGTTTATTTTGGAGCTGATGATGGGTATGTTTATTCCCTGAGTCCTGATGGAACACTAAACTGGAAATATCTAACTAATGAAAGGGTTACGGGAGCGCCTGTAATATTTAACGATAAACTCGTATGTATAGGTACATTTGATGGTTATTTATATGGAATAGACATAGACACTGGTAATTTGGAGTGGCTTTATCGTTCAGGGCAATATGAGTTAAATTCTCCTGTGGTTGGGAAGAATGGTATTATATACTCTTTTCCTTGGGGAAGTTATGTGGGTCTTGACTCGAATGGATATGTTGTTCAAAATTTTCAAAGAGTTAGTAGAGATTCTTGGGGATGCACACCAGCATTATCAGATGAAGGCGTAATATATATTGGTTCTGTTGATGGTATAGTAACTGCTTATGATACAGGATATTCCACAGGATTAGCTAATGGTGCTTGAGCGTGTAAGAAATTTTGTGTAAATGGCCGACGTGAGTTATACTGATCGTTC
>CAYNWJ010000538.1:0-2800 GCA_964400815.1 uncultured bacterium | reverse complement strand
GAAAACGGTGCGGAAATCCACCCGTATGTTCCTTCTGATTGCCTGCGCCGCCTGTCTGATCACGGTGAACGGCTGCGGCGGCCGGTCCTCTGCAGACAATGATGCGCGCCGTGAGCTGATCCGCCGCGTGCTTACGGAGGCCTGGAACGAGGGAAACCTCGAATCGCTGGACGAGCTGTACGCCGGTGACTTCGTCAGGCACCGTCCGCCCTTCGACGACTACAGCGGCCTTGACACCCATAAGGAGCGCATCCGTCTCATCCGCCGGGCCTATCCCGATCACGAGACGATCATACGCGGCATCATCGTGGAGGGAGACAGGGCGGCCGTCTGGTACGAGTGGCGGGGCACCCACAGCGGGGACGGCCTGTCGCTTGCTCCCACGGGGAAGACGGTCCGTGTAAACGGCTGCGATGTATTCATCTTCCGGAACGGCAAGGTCGCCGAGGAATGGGACAACGAGGGATTTTTGAACCTTTTCCAGCAGTTGGGCTACAGTATCGAGCCGCCCGAACCGGCGAAATAATGCTTGACAGGATGGTGAAAATGAATATTATACAGTAAATCCTGCGGAGAAGCGAATGATCGACGCGGTAGACAGGAAAATACTGAAAATACTTCAGAATAACGCACGCGTCTCCAATGCCGAGATAGCCCGGCGCGTCGATATGGCCCCCTCGGGGGTCCTGGAACGCATCCGCAAGCTCGAGAGCCGCGGCGTCGTCTGCGGATACGAGGCCCGGCTCGATCCCCATGCCCTCGGTCTCGCGCTCACCACCTTCATTCTCGTCAGGACCGAGGAGCCGGTGGGAAGCTGGGCCATCGGCGAGAAGCTCGCCCGGATACCCGAGGTCCAGGAAATCCACTACATCGCCGGGGATTACTGCTATATCCTCAAGGTGCGGGTTGCGGACGCCGATGCCCTGCGTGACCTTCTCGGGAAATTCGGCCGCTTTCCCGAGGTGAGCGACACGCGCACCACGCTCGTCCTCAATTCCATCAAGGACAGCCTGGTCCTGCCGCTCGGAGACGACGGTGCTCCGGACGATGGCGCGCCATGATGCAATCATTCAATCCGGCGGCCGGTGAAACGGTTTCCGCCGCTCATGAACGGAGCCAGACATGACCGACAACGGAAAAAAACTCTCCGGCATTTTCGCGCCGGTGGTCACCCCTTTCCACGATGACGAGCCCGCGCTGGACGATCTGCGGCACAATCTGCGGAAACTGCGCGAAACCGGCCTCAGGGGGTATCTTGCGCTGGGATCGAACGCCGAGTTCAGGAGCCTTTCCGAAAAGGAGCAGTTCGCGGTGCTCGAGGTGTTCGCGGAGGAGAAGGGCGACAAGGTGGTCATGGTCGGAACCGGCTGCGAGTCCTCGCGAGAGACGGTCGAGCGTTCGAAGCGGGTGGCGCGCATGGGATTCGATTATGTGAGCGTGCTGACACCCCATTATTTCCCGAAACAGATCGACGGCGCCGTTCTGGAAGGGTTTTACCGCCGTGTGGCCGATGCCCTCGACATCCCGGTGCTCATCTACAACGCCCCCGGCTTCACCGGCGGAGTGAAGGTGCCGCCCGGGGCCGCCGCCGTCCTCTCGAAACACATGAACATCGCCGGCATGAAGGACTCGTCGCCCACCGGCCCGGCCGGTTTCCTCAACGTGTGCGACCCGGCGGACGACTTCCATATCCTGGCGGGGTCGGCGAATTTCTGCTACCCGTCGCTGCTCTTGGGAGCTCCGGGGGGTATTCTGTCCCTTGCGAATGTGCTGCCTGAACCGTGCGCCGATCTCCACCGGCTCTTTGCGGCGGGAGCGCTCGACGAGGCGCGGGCGCTTCATTTCAGGCTGGCCAGGCTCAATGGCGCCGTGGCGGGAACCTGGGGTGTTGCGGGAGTCAAGGCGGCGATGACGTTTACCGGTTACAGGGGCGGGGACCCCCGGCATCCCCTCGCACCCGTTCCTCAGGAGGGCCGCGAGGGCATACGGCGGGCGATACTCGGCGAGGGCTTCGACGCGGCGTGATCCGCACAGCACGCGCGTGACAGGCGCACGGCATGGTGGCATGGTATCGATGGAGCGGAGCAGACCGGCGGAGGTGAGATCATGAGGATTCTCGGGGTCGATGTGGGAACGACGGGCATGAAAATGGGCGTGTTCGACGATGAGGGCGGATCGTTCGGGGCGATACGCCTCTTCTCCCGGAACTACGAGATAAACACCTACAACGACGGCCAGTTCAGCGACATCGACCCGGTAATATGGTGGGAGGCCTTTCTCGCGGGATGCGCCGAGCTGCGGGATCTCCTGGCCGTTGTGGACGCGGTGGCCCTGTCCGGCACCACGCCGGGCCTGACCGCCATGGACAAGGACGGCGTCCCTCTCCATCCCGCGATCCTCATGCTCGATCAGCGTTCGCGGGAACAGGCGCGGCGCATCATCGACACCGTGGGGCTCGACCGGCTCATGGAGATCACCGGAAACGTCCCCGTCGCCGGCGGCTGTTCGCTGGCGGGCATGCTCTGGATTCGCGACGAGCACCCGGATGTGTTCGGGCAAACGCGCATGTTCGGCCATTCGAACACTTTCATGGCGGCGCGGCTGACCGGGGAATTCGCAATCGATCCATCGTCGGCGTCCCTCACCGCCCTCTACCGCACCGTGGCCAACGACTACACCTGGGACACCGGAATCGCCGCTGCGTTCGATATCGACATCGAACGGCTGCCGCGGGTCATGCCCTCCCACGGGAGTCCCGGCCGCGTCAGGGCGTCCCTGGCCCGTGAGCTCGGCCTCGAAA
>CAYNWJ010000537.1:0-2818 GCA_964400815.1 uncultured bacterium | reverse complement strand
CGGACTGAAGTCCGGGAAATGCTCTTGATTCATATGTTTAATCACCGGAGCAATATCACAATGATGGAAAACAACGGCACACACGAAACGGCATACAAGAACGATCTCGTCATCGTCCGCCACGGGGAGACCGACGGCCAGTCATCGGTCAGATTCTACGGCTCCACGGATATCGGGCTGAGCGACCTGGGGCGTCTGCAGATGAAACGGGCCGGCGGGTCGCTCGCGGGCATCGCGTTCAGAACAGTGGTGACCAGCCCCCTTTCCAGGTCGCGCGAAGGGGCCGCGCTCGTGCTGGGCGCCGACCATCCGGGACTCATCGTGGAGCCGGACTTCCGCGAGATCGATTTCGGTGACTGGGAGGGCATGACCGCCGAGGAAATCGCCGAGCGCGATCCCGCCGCCTTTTCCCTGTGGCGGGAGAAGGGGAGGCTCGAAGTTTTTCCTGGCGGCGATTCACGGTCGGATTTTTTCGGGCGGGTCGCCGGGGCGGCGGT
The DNA here is from genome assembly GCA_964400815.1 of uncultured bacterium. Taxonomy (GTDB): domain Bacteria; phylum Latescibacterota; class Latescibacteria; order Latescibacterales; family Latescibacteraceae. The sequence goes on along the minus strand of CAYNWJ010000537.1, from coordinate 2,321 downwards.
CCGGGTTTTCGGCAGCGTGGAACTCCCCGCCCTCGCCGTGCTCCACAAGGGCGTCATCAAGGGCGTCCTGTCAGGACTTCTCGGCCGTTCCATCCATGAACTGGGCGATCCCGCCATCGAGCTCGGCAGCATCCAGCGTCTGCGGCGAAACGGCGGCGGCTGGGAGCTCATCGACCTGAACGGCACGGACCACCTGAGCGACCACCGCATCCCCCACTCGTGAAGGCTTCCGCGCAGCCAAAAGCATGCCGCTCCGGAGGGCAATTCCCATGACGAAACGCGTACAGGTCCAGTTCACCGTCATCGCCGCGAAGCTTCTCGCGGTGCTCCTCCTTTCCTGTTCGGGGACGGAACGGGGTGATACGGTGGTCCTGTCGGCGCCGTTCGGTCCGCTGGCATATCCCTTCCTTTACATGGCGGAGCATACGGCGCCGGAGGTCCTGGGCGGACCGGTCGAGCTCGCGGTGTGGAGAACGCCCGACCAGCTCAGGGCCATGGTGGCGGGAGGACAGGCGGACGTGTATGCCCTGCCCACCAATGTGGCGGCCGTGTTCCACGAAAAGGGCGTCGATCTCCGGCTGGTGAATGTCTCCGTCTGGAGCGTGTTCTGGATGGTCAGCACCGACAGCACGATGACCTCCCTCTCATCATTCCGTGGCGCACGTGTGGCGGTTCCCTTCCGGGGCGACATGCCGCACATCGTGTTCGAGACCCTTGCGCGGCAGGCGGGCATCGACCCGGAGCGCGACATGGAACTGCATTTCGCCGGCACCCCGCAGGAGATTGTTCAGCAGCTTCTCACCGGGGCCGTGGACCACGCCGTCCTGGCCGAGCCCGATGTCTCGGTGCTCATGGTCCGGGCCCGCGAACGGGGAGGTACGCGCCGGTTTTTCCGCACGGTGTCGCTGGAGCGTCTCTGGGGGGAGGCGTTCGGCACGGGTCCCGAAATTCCCCTGGGCGGCACGGCGGTGATTGCGGGTTTTCCGGACGACCGGGACTTCGCCGGGCGTTTCGACGCGGAATACGCGCGCGCGGTGGACTGGTGTGTCTCCCACCCGGGGGAGGTCGCGGACCTGGTCGCCTCCCTTTTCCCCGGCGTGCCCCGCGAGGCTGTGATGGACGCAATGGGACACATGAAATTCGCGTCGGTCGGGGCGGATGACGCGCGGCCGGCCCTCGAAACATTCTTCGGCGTTCTCCACGATGCGAATCCCGCCACGGTGGGCGGGCGCATGCCTGACGATTCCTTCTACCGGGCGGACGCACCGTGAACGGCCCGGACAACAACCGGACATCCACGATGATGCAGGGCGCTGACAGACACACGGCGTTGAAACGGGCGGTGCTCCCGCTCGCGGGCCTCGTTCTGCTCCTCGCCGCCTGGCAGGTCCTCTCCATGCGCACCCACAGCATCGTCCTGGCCTCGCCCGCCGAAACCTTCGCGGAACTGGCGTCGATGGCCGGGCGCGCCGCATTCTGGCGGGACCTGTGGATGAGCTTCAGGCGCATGGCGGGCGGCATTTTCATCGGGGGGGCGTCCGGTTTTCTCATGGGCCTCGCCGCCGGGATGAACAGAACCGTCAGGTACCTGCTCGAACCCCTCCGCTGGACCCTCATGAGCGTTCCCGCCGTGGTCGTGGTCGTCCTGGCCATGCTCTGGTTCGGCGTGGGTTCCTCGATGGTGGTGTTTTTGGCGGGCCTCCTGCTCTCGCCTATCGTGTACATCAACACCGTCCGCGGACTCGACATGGTGGATGACGCGGTGCTGGAAATGGCGCGCATCTATCGTTTCGGGACCGTCATGACCGTGCGGCACGTCTACATACCCGCGATCACGGCGCCGCTCGTTTCCGGCCTGGTGCTCGCCGTGGGCATGGCGGTCCGTATCGTGATCCTCGCCGAGGTGATGGGAACGTCCGACGGTATCGGGCACGCCCTCTCCCTCGCCAGGAGCAGTCTGGACATTCCGGCCCTCTATGCCTGGGTCATCGTCAGCATCGCAATCGTGGGGGTCATCGAGTACGGTGTCCTGAAACCACTCGAGGAGCGGGTCATGAGGTGGCGGCGATGAACGCGCTGATAGAATTCAGGGAGGTCATGAAACGCTTCGGCGCCTTGGAGGTGCTCCGGCGGGTGGATTTCACCGTGGCGCGCGGCGACGTGGTGGGCATCTTCGGAACGAGCGGCTCGGGGAAGACCACCATCCTGAAAATCGCCGCCGGCATCGTGACGCCGTCATCGGGCGCGGTCGTCCGGGGAACGGAGCGCATCGGCTATGTTTTCCAGGAGCCGCGGCTGCTGCCCTGGAAGACGGCCCTCGA
>CAYNWJ010000536.1:0-2841 GCA_964400815.1 uncultured bacterium | reverse complement strand
CGCCAGCTTCTCGCCTTCGCCCGCAAACAGACGGTCGCTCCGAAGGTGCTCGATCTCAACGAGACCATCGGTTCCATGCTCAAGATGCTCAAGCGGCTCATTGGCGAGGACATCGACCTGCTCTGGAAACCGGAAGACGGACTCGATCCCATCCGCATCGACCCCTCGCAGATCGACCAGGTGCTCGCCAATCTTCTCGTGAACGCCCGAGACGCCATCGGCCATGATGGCGGAAAGGTTACCATCGAGACGGGAAGCGCCGTTTTCGATGAAGCGTATTGCGCCTCCCATGCGGGCTATGTTCCCGGACACTATGTGATGCTTGCGGTCAGCGACGACGGCTGCGGGATGGATGAGGAAGTCCGGGCGATCATATTCGAGCCCTTCTTCACCACGAAGGAATATGGGGAAGGGACCGGGCTCGGGCTGGCCACCGTCTATGGCATTGTCAAGCAGAACGACGGGTTCATCAACGTGTACAGCGAGCCGGGGCAGGGGACCACGTTCCGCATCTATCTGCCCGTGTATCACCGGCGTACGAAGGAAGTGCAGAAGAGAAGCGCTCAGAATGCATCCATCGCCTCCGGAACCGACACGATTCTTCTGGCGGAGGACGAACAGGCCATCCTCTCCATGGGCACGAAAATGCTCGAACGCCTGGGCTATCATGTCATCCCCGCCGCCACTCCCGGCGAGGCGGTGAGCCTGGCGGAGGAATACAGCGGCGAAATCGATCTGCTCATGACCGACGTGGTGATGCCGGAAATGAACGGCCGCGAACTCGCCAAACGCCTCCTCTCCATGTATCCCGATATGAAGCGCCTGTTCATGTCGGGCTACACCGCCAATGTGATCGCCCACCACGGCGTGCTCGAGGAAGGGGTCAATTTCATACAGAAGCCGTTCTCCCTCGAGGAGCTGAGCCGTAAGGTGCGGGAGGCGCTTGAGAAGTGACCGGCGGCGCCGGGATTTTTTGCCCGCCGGCCGGTTTGACGATACATGCCATAACCATATCCGGGTATCCGGTTAAGCAGGCAAGGCATGATTCAGACATACCGATTATATAACCCCTCCGTCACTGACGTGACACCTCCCCTGACAGGGGAGGCAGGTACGGCAAACGTCTGCGATGCATGGGTCCCCCCGTGAGGGTGACGAGGACGAAGTCCGGGGGGGGGTAATTATGACGAAAAGCAATGTGCTGACGTAACTTGATAACCGACCAACAAAAAGGAACATCCCATGACCATCATCGACTCCCATGTCTATCTGGGCGACGGCAAACATCTCTCGATGACCGTCGAAGACCTGCTCCGCCAGATGGACGAGGCGGATGTGGCGCTGGCTGTCGCCTGCCCGGTGGACAAGTATCTGGCGGTGCGCAACAGGGAAGGCAACGACATCGTCATCGACGCCGTCAAGGCCCACCCGGACCGTATCGCCGGCATGGCCTCGGCCAATCCGTGGTTCGAGGACGGCGCGGTGGAGGAGTGCCGGCGCGCCTTGGAATCGGGCCTCACCGGGCTCTTCTTCAATCCCAACTATCAGGGATTCCGTCTGAGCGACCACCTGCTCGATCCCCTGCTCGATGTGGCGGCGGAGTTCGATGTCCCCGTCTATGCCCACAGCGGAACGGCGGGCATCGCCGAGCCTTTCCACGTTGTCGAGCTGGCCCGTCGATATCCGACGGTCAATTTCATCATGGGCCATGCCGGATCGAGCGATTACGGCGAGGATGCGGTGCGGGCGCTCGAGTTCGCAGACAACCTCTGGCTGGAGACCTCGCGCAACGGTCCGGCAAATTTCGGGCTCTGGAAGGTGCGCGGCTGCGGCGGACGGGTTGTCTTCGGCAGCAGCGCCCCGGAATACATCCCCGGGATCGAGATCGAGACCCTCGGCGACGTGTTCACCTCGGACGACGAGCGCGAACGCATTTTTTCGAAAAACATCCAGGATGTCTATAAAGGGAGGCTTCCGTTATGATCATCGATGCCCACAGCCATATGAAAGTGCCGATCGAGACGATCGGGGACAGCAGGAAGAACATCTACGGTGTGGAGAACAAGTCGGTGGACGAGTATCTCGCAGACTACGCGGGCAATGGCGTGGACGCCTGTTTCGTGTTCGGCTCCGACGGGTTCCGCAATTCGGAGATCATCATGGCCGAGACGGAGAGCCTGGCGAAGGTGTGCCGGGAGCATCCGGACCGTCTCTATCCCTGGGCCACGGTCAATCCCATGTGGCCGGAAAAACTGCTCAGGGAGCGCATCCGCTACGTGGTGGAGGAACTGGGGATGCGCGGGCTCAAGTTCGTTCCCATATGCCAGGGGGTCTCGCTGGCCAATCCCGGTTTCGACATCATCGCCCAGGAAGCCATCGCCCTGAACGTCCCCTTCACCAGCCATGACGGCTCGCCCGAATATTGTAGCGCCATCCAGGTGGCCTATTACGCCCGCAAGTGGCCCGGGCTCAGGGTGGTGAGCGCCCACGGCGGTCTCAGGGAGTTCTGGCCGGACCTCATCGACGCCGCGAAGGAACTGCCCAATCTGTACATCTGCCTGAGCGGGCCCACCCAGCTCGGCATACAGACCTTCTATGACGAACTGGGACCGGAAAAGCTCATGTTCGGCTCGGACGGCGGCATCGGCTCGCCCGCGGTCACCACCGCCTATCTCCGGCGCATCGACCGCCTTCGCGCCCCGGATGAGCACAAGCGCATGATCCTGGGGGATAACGCGCTCAGGTTCATACAGGGGGCGGCGTAGATTAGAAGATATTCGTGTTCGTAACTGTCCGGAGAACGATTCACAGAATAGTATTATTCGTTTCAGCAAAACTCAC
>CAYNWJ010000535.1:0-2850 GCA_964400815.1 uncultured bacterium | reverse complement strand
GCCACTGGTTCAGGCAGCCGGCTGTAATCTCCATTTCCGAATCGCTGTAATGACTGATGAATGTATCGGCGTCAGGCCCGGAAGGATCGAACGGCGCGGGATCGAGGCTGTAGATTTCAGGTGTTTCACCCTCTTCAAGCGGCTGAGGGGGCTTCCATGTACGCTCGTCCGGTCCGTTTTGCGCCCTGGCGAACAGCGAAAACAGAATCATCGAAAACACCAGGGCGGCGAAAGTTTTTTTCATTGTTTTCTCCCCGAGTACTGAATCCGTCGTGACCGCCCATGAGATTTTCATGGACGTCGACAACTTCCTGTTATCCTGAGTATGCATGAAAGCGTCAAAGCGGATCGTCGATAAGGACGTAGTTGCGAAACTCACCCACCTTGCGGTGCAGGATGTGATTTTCGAGAAAGGTGAGGAGCCGGACGCCGAGCCGGTCGTGCTTGTGATCCTTTTTGTTCGGAGGGCCGGGAGTGACCTCCCAGTTCGTCGCGGCGATTCGTTCGCGCATGACGGCGGGATGGGCGCCCCCGAAACGCCGGCAGGTCTTGAGCGAGCCGAAGTCGAATGCCGCCTCGCCGTCGGGGTAGCGGTCCTCCACCCAGCTTTTGTCGTGGTGGACGGAAGAGAGGGCGATCTGTTTCTTCATCATGCTCACCGGCGGCCGCACCCAGCCGTAATGATAGATCTCGGCGTTCGCGGGCGCCACCCTGAGCTTCCGTCCGTCGATACGAAAGCTCTGGGCGCTTTCCCAGGAGCGGACCCCGATGCCGTTGCGGACGATGCGGATCTCCTTCGCGTACCAGTTGTGGGCCACCTGGTAGAGGTCGTATGACCCGTAGAAATGGACGTAATCGAAGAGCAGCCCCTCCACCTCGGGCGTTTCGAGATACCGTTCCATGCGCTCATGGAGCACGGGGACATATTTTTCATGGAGCACCTCGTCCGCCTGGAGATAGAAACACCAGTCCCCGGTGCAGGCATCGAGGGCGATGTTGGTCTGGACAGCGTTCACCGCGCCCTTGACGAAATGCGCCGGGTCCCACACGGTCTCGATGATCCGTATCTTCGGATCGCCGATGGAGCGGATGAGTTCCGTCGTGCCGTCGTCCGAATCCCCGCAGGCGATGACGAACTCGTCGACCAGGGGCAGCGCCGACCTGATGGCCTCCTCGATGGGATAGAACAGTTTCACGGCGTTCTTGACAAATGAAAAACCGCTGATTTTCATGGTGGGGAGCTTTCGTGGATAAGGGTTCGCCCGTTTGACCATCGTGCGCAGACAATATAAGGTATGAGGACATGAGCATCCACGGTAATTTTTTGCGCTGACATTCCCCCATTTTCCGGCAAACACATGTGCTTCGGCGGTTTCCAATTGCTGAACCGGGATTTCCGGGATTACGGGATCAACCGTGATTACAATCCTGTCAATCCTTGAATCCCATTAATCACGGTTCAAGCGGCGTACGGTCAATCGTTATTCTTTCATCGTCGCCAGCATCGGTCACATGCGGTTTTATCAATTGTTCAAAGAATCTTTTCATGTTTGTATGTTGAATGTAATATCATACTTTATAACAGCTTATGTGTATTATCCGATGGGTTTTCGAGGGATTGCCGGTATTTTTTGCGAAAACGGGGAGGGAGGATGAGCGGTACGATCATGTATTGCCGGCGGAACGGCAGCGGTCGGCCGCACGCTCCAGAAGACTGCCATCGACCTCAACACCCAGCCCCGGCCCCGTTGGAACCGGCATGCGCCCTCCATGCCCCCAGCGTAGATCGGCCGAGCAGAGATCGTGCTCGAGCAGATGGGTGCCGTAAAATCCCTCGATCCACCTGAACGGACCGGCGGATGATGCGAGCTGGGCGCCGGCGGCGGAAAGAACGCAGCTCTCACCGACATGCGCGCCGAGCTGGATGTCCATTCCGTGTTTACGGGCTGCCCCGGCCACACGCAGGGCGCCGGTCATTCCGCCGCATTTGGAAAGACGGACATTGACACTGTCGAACGCGCCCGCCCGCACCGCCTGTTCCACATCTCCCGGCGAACAGACCGATTCGTCGGCCATGATCGAAACGGGGGTCAATCCACGGAGACGGGCCATGCCTCCGAGGTCCGCGGGATCGAGGGGCTGCTCCACGGACACCACACCGAGATCGGCTGCGGTTCGGATAAACGCTTCGGCGTTCTCCCGTTTCCATGAACAGTTGGCGTCCAGCCGAAGCTCCACATCCGGTCCGAGCACCCGCCGCACGGGGCGGATGAAATCCGCGGGATCAGAACCGTCCACCTTGATCTTTGCCTGGGAGAAGCCGAAAGCGGCCGCACGCTCCAGGAGGCGCGCCAGTCCGTCCGGAGGAAGGAGAGGTATGGCGAGGCTGTAGTCCAGGAATTCACGTTCCCGGCCGAGGCCGAGGACGCTGCCCGCCGTCATCCCCCAATGCCTGCCGGCCAGGTCCAGGAGCGCCAGCTCCAGCGCGCACCATGCGGCGGGATTGCGGGCGCCGTCATCCGACCGCCCGTGGTCATCCAGAAAAGCGGCCAGTTCATCGTGCCCCTCGAACACCGCATCCACGGCGGGATGTATCATCGAACCGAGAGCCTCGGCGACCGTTGCCGCAGTCTCTCCCGTGACATATTCACGCGGCACGCACTCTCCATGGCCGACACAGCCGCCGGAACTATGCGCCGAAACGCATACATTCACCGTATGCCTGCGGCGTGCAAGGCTGTGTGCAACGGGAACCCTGAAATCGAACCGTACCGGTCTATGGTGGACGGCGGCGATGCGCAAAGGCCTCGTCGTCGGTGATGTCATGAAAACTCCGGTCTCATTTTATGC
>CAYNWJ010000534.1:0-2855 GCA_964400815.1 uncultured bacterium | reverse complement strand
GCGGCACGGGGACCGGGTATACGCTGACGGTCATGGATTCGCCCGCGGGGTCCGGCACGATTGCAGTCGATCCCTTCAAGGAGGCCTATGCCGATGGCGAGCAGGTGACGCTCACCGCCGCCCCCGTTCCTGGGTACGGTTTCGACTCGTGGAGCGGCGACATGTCAGGCGCGGACCCGACGGTGACGATCGTGATGGACGGCAATAAAACCGTCACGGGGAATTTCGTGGAGGACGGCGGCGGCGCCGTCACCGGTCACACTCTCGTGGTCGACATGCTTCCCGCGGGGGGCGGTACGGTCATGCGCACACCCGACAAGGCTGAGTATGCCGACGGCGAGCAGGTGCAGGTGAGCGCCCTTCCGGCCGCGGGGTATGCCTTCAGCCACTGGAGCGGCGATTTCGCCGGCACCGACGCCGTGATTACCCTGATCATGGATGCGGGCAAGAATGTAACCGCGAACTTCGTGGAGGACGGCGGCACGGGGACCGGGTATACGCTGACGGTCATGGATTCGCCCGCGGGGTCCGGTACGATCACGGTCGATCCCTTCAAGGAGGCCTATGCCGATGGTGAGCAGGTGACGCTCACCGCCGCCCCCGTTCCGGGATTCGTGTTCGACTCGTGGAGCGGCGACATGTCAGGCGCGGACCCGACGGTGACGATCATTATGGACGCTCATAAAACCGTAACCGCCAACTTCATCGGCGAAACAACGGCCGGATTCCTGCTCATGGTGGACATGGACCCGGCGGGAGGCGGCTGGGTCGAGCGCGAACCGGACAAGGCGGCCTACGATGAAGGCGAGACGGTTACTGTCAACGCACTGCCCTCGGCAGGTTACATGTTCAGCCACTGGAGCGGCGACATCACCGGCACGGAGCCTCGACAACAGCTCGTGATGCAGGCCGATGTTTATGCAATCGCCCACTTCATCACCGGTTCGGGGGATCATACGCTCGTGGTGGAGGTTATTCCCGCCGGATCGGGCCAGGTGATGCGCACCCCCGACAATGCCGGATATGCGGATGGCGAGCAGGTGCAGGTGAGCGCCCTGCCGGCGGCGGGGTATGTGTTCAGTCACTGGAGCGGTGATATCGCGGGAACTGATGCTGTCACATCCATCGTCATGGATGCGGACAAGTCTGTTATCGCCAACTTCGTCGAGGACAGCGGCATTCCCCAGGCGGAAATGCTCCCCACCGCCCATGTGAACACATTCTGGGAATACTGGCTCAAAAAGGACGCCGAGGGAGACACGTTCTCCCTGGCAGGCGGTCCGGCGTGGCTTGTCCTCGAACCGGACACGGGATACTTGTCGGGCATGCCGGCCGCCGCCGATGAGGGGAACGGACAGCCAGTTTTCATCACCGTCAACAGAAGCGATGGATCGACCGAAGAACGAACGTATTTTATCGATGTCAGGTCCGACGATCAAACCGGCGGCCGCTATCTGCCCGAGGCGTTCGTCGGAGAACCCTATGAATATCACTTCCCGGCGGATTCCGGGATCACCGCCCGCCAAATGGTAAGCGGACCGGCGTGGTTGACATACGATGAAGCGGGTTCGCGTCTGTTCGGCGCCCCGTCTGCCTCAGATGCGGGTGTCGGAATCATGCTGGTCATGCTGGAGGCAAACAGCGACGGCTCCAGCGCCGAAGTTTCCTATGCAATCGATGTCACCGACGGCCAGGCGGAAACGGGTCGCCTCCCCGACGCCGTCGTCAACAATCCCTATGAGTATTTGATTGAAAAAGCGGACCCGAACGATACTGTCGAATTGCTGTCCGGTCCCGCCTGGCTGGCGTTCGACGCGCAGACGGGGCATCTGTACGGCATGCCCGCCGCCGCGGATGCGGGGTACGACTTCCAGGTTGCCATTGCCGTGCATCACGCCGACGGCGACACCTCCGAAAAGCTCTTCCTTCTTACCGTTCTTGAAGAAGGCGGCCAGGATGATCAGCCGATATATCTCCCAACGGCGATCGTGGGACAGCAGTATTCCTCTCCGCTTCCGCCCCTCGATTTCGGAGGAACCGCGCCTGCGGGAATATCGCTTGCTTCAGCTCCCGGCTGGCTGACATTTGACGAAACCCTCCAGGTCTTTTCCGGGATGCCGCTCGCGAGCGATACGGGGCCCGGTCAGCTTGTGACGATGATGGCCACGTTCGACGACGGTACGACGAAGGAGATACTGCTGTCGCTCGATGTCGCGGAAGGCGAGGAGCCCGGCGGCGGGACGGCCACGCTCCCCGCCGCCATCGCCAACCAGCCCTATTTCCACACCCTCGAGAGGAAGGACCCGGGCGACATGTTCCAGCTGGTGTCGGGACCGCCGTGGCTCATGCTGGACCCGGCCACGGGCGAACTCACCGGCACGCCCGCCGCAGCCGACGTGGGCGATGGCTTCGAGGTGATCGTCATGGTCACGGGCGAGGACGGCGCGACGGGAGAGTTCACCGCCTTCATCGATGTGCTTCCCGAAGGGGGCGGCGGCGGAGAAGACATGTGGCTGCCCTTCGCCCGTGTGAACGAGCCCTACGCCGCGAGCATCCCCCTCAGCGATCCCACCGGCGAGGTTCCCCGGTCCTATGACCTTGCGGGCGGTCCGGCGTGGCTCACCATCGAGCGGCTCACCGGCACCCTCGGCGGCATACCCGGCCCCGAAGACGCGGGCAGGGGTGTGGCGGTTACAGTCACCCTGACCTTCTCCGACGGCGCAACCCGTGACGAGACCTGGTTCATGGATGTTCTGGCGGAAGGCGAGGAGCCCGGCGGCGGCACGGTCATGCTCCCCGACGCCATCGCCAACCAGCCCTATTTCCACACCCTCGAGAGGAAGGACCCGGGCGAC
>CAYNWJ010000533.1:0-2869 GCA_964400815.1 uncultured bacterium | reverse complement strand
GGTCTGCCGGGATCGAGCTTCTACATCCGGGAGGTGAACTGCCCCGAGGACTTCGCCATCGACGGGTACGGCGATCCGTTCGCGGACAAGCCGGGTGGCGTGGCGGGCCGCACCGGCGCGGAAATCCGCGACATGACCCCGCAGGTGGGCCTCATCGACGAGTCGGATATAGTCTGGCGGGACATTCCCGGCGGGTGGTATTTCAGTAAAATCCCCTACCTCTGGCCGGTCAACGCCCCGGACACCTTCCTTGTGAACATCGCCAAGCTCAAGGCCCACGGCATGGGCATCACCCTCACCGGCAAGAACATCCAGGGCGTGGTGGTCCACAATTACCAACGCTTCGGTTCAGGCTACCGGGTCCTCGACATGGACCCCGATCACATGCAGCCGAACGCCCTCGTCAATATCCGCGACAACTACTATGCCAACCACCGGAACACCATACCCCGCTTCGACAAGCCGGGGACCTCCTTCAACAGCGGACTGGGCATGGACGTCTGGGCCAACCAGACCCTCGACAACCATGCCGCCACAAAGGCCGGCCTGAACATCGTGGAGGGCATTTTCGGGCGCAACGGCAACGGCTTTGCATTGGGACCCGATCCCGACGGCCTGGCTCAGGAATTTATGACGAACATCATCATATTCGGCATGAACCCCTTTCTCATCGACAACATCGGTCACTGGATCGCGGGCCACGAGCCGGGAAACTTCGGCCTCTTCCACATCGCGCGGGAACGGGGCTTTACAAACACCATCAATCCCCGCGACATCCCGGTGTACGAGTGGTTCGCCGACGGTTCCGCACAGCTCACGCCCCTGGACGGTTTCGAGCGGACGCCCCTCGAAACCTATTATCTCCAGCGTGACTATAACGGCCAGACCGAGCCCTATTTCCATCTGTGCGACGAGCCGTTCGATTATGGTCCCACGGCGGTGGAGCGTAACACTGAACCGTCGCTCGCGGTACTCGACCAGAATTTCCCGAACCCCTTCAATCCGCGGACATCCATACAGTTCACCCTGCCGCGCGCCGGTCATGCCAGGATCGAAATATACACGGCCGCCGGTCAGCTCGTCGAGACCATCGCCGACGGCCGTTTCTCCGCGGGAACGCACATGGCGGCATGGAACACAGGCGGGCGCGCCTCGGGGGTCTATTTCTACCGCCTGCTGTTCGGGGGACATTCGACCATGCGGAAGATGACCCTTGTCAGGTGACGGGCCGGAGGATGTCATGCACGATACGGACGACCGCCGAAAGCTCGCGGAGCTCATCGCACACTACAACCGGGACCCGGACGAGGATATTCTGGCCGGTATCCTTGCCCTTTTGGAACGGTATTTCCCGGACATGGCCGGCCATTTCGGACACTCCCGCTGCGCCTACGAGCAGCACATGATCCTCGATTCCGTCATGCGGAGGTGCGGCAGCGGGGAATGAATTCTGATTTTTTCACCTCTGACGCCGGCAATGTACGATCGCTCTTGCCCTATAACACAACACCGTGGCATTCACCCGATTCACAACCGATCATCGAGGAACACCCATGATCCTCCAGGACATCGTCAACCGCAACCCCGTCCCCCAGGCATGGGGCGAGGGGGACCATTTCCCCTGGGACGACCCGTATTTCAGCGCGCGCATGCTCGAGATGCACTTCGACCAGTCCCACGACCTTGCCAGCCGCCGTTTTCCGGCCATTGACAGCCACGTTGCCTTCATCCACGGGACCATCCTCGGCGAACGGCCCTCTGACATCCTCGAACTGGGCTGCGGGCCCGGCTTCTATCTGTCGCGGCTCGCGCGTCTCGGACACCGGTGCGCGGGCATCGACAAATCCCCCGCCGCCATCGCATGCGCTCGTGATGAGGCTGAGCGGGAGGGTCTCTCCTGCGTCTATCGCGAGGAGGACATCTACGGCGCACGGTTCGGGGAGGACCTGGACCTGATCATGCTGCTCTTCGGGGATTTCAACACCTTCAATCCCATGGATGTGCAGGAGATGCTCGGCAAGGCCTGGATGGCGCTCAAGCCGGGCGGGGTGCTTCTGCTCGAGCCGTTCAGGTTCCGCACCCTTGAAAAGCTGGGAGCGGCGCCGGCACACTGGTATTCAGCCCGTGACGGCCTCTTCTCGGACAGGACCCATCTCTGCCTGCGGGAAAACCTCTGGAACAGCCGCAACCGCACCGCCACCATACGCTGGTATATCGTGGACGCCGATTCCGCAGATGTCCGGCTGGTCGCCCAGTGCTACCAAGCCTACACCCGGCCGTGGCTGAGGAAGCTGTTCGCCGAAAAGGGATTCATCGACATCGCCTTCCATCCCTGCCTGACCGGGGACCGTAAGGTGCGAAACGCCGATTTCATGGTGATGACCGGCAGAAAGGGGCCTCTGCCCGAACGGGGTCCGAGGCGACGCTGATCTCCCGGACCGCCGGTCCATCTTCATTTCACGCAAGGAGCAGTGCCGTGAAAGACACATACATCGTATCCATCGACCAGGGAACAACGGGCACCACCGTGCTGGTGTTCGACCGTGCGGGCACGGTGCGCGGAAGGGCGGCCCGCGAATTCACCCAGCATTATCCCCGGCCCGGATGGGTCGAGCACGACCCCGGGGAAATCTGGTCGGTCACCCAGGACGTGATCGCCGTCGCGCTCAACAACGCCCGCGCCGAGGCGAAAAACATCGCCGGCATCGGCATCACCAATCAGCGCGAAACCACCGTCATCTGGGACCGCGCCACCGGGGAACCGGTCTCCCGCGCCATCGTGTGGCAGGACCGCCGCACGGCCGCACTGTGCGGCGAGCTGAAACAGGAGGGCCTGGAAACGGCCTGGCGCGAAAAGACCGGGCTCGTG
>CAYNWJ010000532.1:0-2888 GCA_964400815.1 uncultured bacterium | reverse complement strand
GGACTGAAGTCCGGGAAATGCTCTTGATTCATATGTTTAATCACCGGAGCAATAATACGCCCATTCCTCTTCGAAATTCGGTGTGAAATAACCGGTTCCCAGGCGTTCTTCTATCTCTTCTGCGGTGAATCTCCGTATCTCGTCGATTTCTTCACGGTCGAACCTGACCGGCCCCTTCCAGACACAGCGGAATGTCGTGACCAGTTCCCGCTCGATATCGCTTTCCATGACATACGAATACAAACGCAGGAAATCGGCGCCGCGGATACCCAGTTCCTCGGCTGCTTCGCGTTCGAGGGCATCCTGCATGTTTTCGCCGCTGGATATGTGACCGCCGACTGAGGTGTCCCATTTCCCGGGCTGAATGTCCTTGGATTCCGAGCGTTTCTGAAGAATCAGGCGGCCGTCGCAATCGAACACGAGGATATGCACGACGGCGTGCAGGAGAAACGAGCCGCCGTGGCATTCATCGCGCGACGCCCTGCCGATGACCGAGCCGTCGGGGTGAATGATGTCGAAATATTCCATGGGGACCGATCGTGATGCGGATGTTTGTTTTTCAGCCCAACCAATATAACATGAACCGTTTATGGGTTCAATAATTTGTTGATTCCACCGGCACGTTTCCACATATTACACAGCGGAGGAAGATATGCAAACCGATCATACAATCGATACCGTGGGAAAATTCTGTCCCGTGCCCATCATCGAGGCGGCGAACACCATGCGCTCGATGAAGACGGGGGAGTCGCTGACGGTCGTGGCCGATGACGAGGGCATCAGGAACGACATGCGCAACTGGTGCAAAATGACCGGCAACGAATTCCTCGGCGAAGACGAGGCCGACGGCGAAATATCCGTGTACATCAGGAAAACGGCGGAGTGAATCCCTGCCAGACCCTGCTGTTCGGGACGGCGGGAGTGCCGAAATCCTCTCCCGGCCGCGACTCGGTTTCCGGTATCGAATACGCTCTATGCATCGGGCTCGACGCCATGGAGCTCGAATATGTCCGTGGCACCTTCCCCCGCGAGACCACGGCCCGGAAGATAGCCGGGACAGCACGGCGGACAGGCATCAGGCTCACCGCTCACGGGCCGTATTACATCAATCTCAATTCCGAAGATCCGGGAAAGCGGTCGGCCTCCCGGGAACGCATATTCAGGACCGCGGAAACGGGCTGGCTCAGCGGCGCCGAAAGCGTGACCTTTCACGCGGGGTTCCATCACGGTGCGCCGCCCGGCGATGTATATGAAACGATGCGGAATGGTCTCTCCGATGTCGTTGCCCGTCTGCATGAAGCGGACATCCGCGTTGATGTGCGGCCCGAATTGACCGGAAAGCAGTCCCAGTTCGGCTCGCTGGATGAAATCTGCCGCCTGTCACGGGACATCGACGGTGTGCTGCCCTGCATCGATTGGTCCCATTATCACGCGCGGCGGAGGGCCCTGGGACTGACGGTCGATTTCGAGTCCGTGATCGAAATCATCCGCGCGAATCTCGGCGATGACGCGCTTTCAGGCATGCACATGCATGTTTCCGGCATGTCCCATACCGTGAAGGGCGAGCGAAAACACCTGGATCTTGACGATTCCGATTTCGACTGGCGCAGGCTGGTCGGTGTTCTCCGGAAAAACGGCGTGACGGGCGTCATGATCTGTGAAAGCCCGTCCCAGGACACCGACGCCCTCAAGCTCAAGGATGAGTATCACAGCCGGGTGGAGATCTGAACGTGTGTCCCGTGGGCCGTCCGGCGCTGACGGACATTCCGCCTGTTACACACCACGCGGAGGATGATGAATTACTTTCCGGAAAATATAAACGACTGGCGCAAGATCAGGCTGCTCATAGATCGTGCGGACACGGTCTTCATCACGTCGCATGTCAATCCCGACGGCGATGCCATCGGTTGTGAAACCGCACTTGCCGATTTCCTGCGTGCCTATGGCAGACCTGTTCGCATCATCAATCATTCGCCGACCCCCGATTCCTTCCGGTTCCTCGACACGCGGAACGCCATCGAGGAATTCAGGGAGGAATATTTCTATACCATCGGTCCGAAGAAGAGCGATGTCGTCTTCCTTCTGGATATCGGCAAATACGAGCGTGCGGGAGATGCCGGCGTGTTCTTCCGTGAATGCCAGGCGCCGAAAGTGTTCATCGACCACCATCCCGCTGAGAATGTGGAAGCGGATATCGTCGTTGTCAACACGCGCGCGGCCTCGACCGGATCGCTGCTTTTCGATCTCCTGTCCCATCTGGACGCTTCCCTGATCAGCCGTGAGGCGGCCCTGTCCCTCATGACAGCGCTGGTGACCGACACCGGGTATTTCAGGTATTCGAACACAACCGCCATGACCCACCGTATCGCATCCGCCCTCTATCAGTTCGGTGTGGGGGCCATCGATGTGAGAAGGCGCATCGAGACCGGCTATCCTCTCTGCCGGCAGATACTCATGGGCCTTGCGCTCGGGACGGTGAGGACGGACGCTGCGGGCGATGTGGCCTGCGGCTATATCACCACGGAGATGTTCAAACGCGCCGGCGCCGAGCGCGAGCACACCGACGGCATCATCGAACAGATACGCTATATCAAGGACATCAAGGTCGCCGCGCTGATAATACAGGAAGCCGAAAACACATTCAAGGTGAGCCTCCGGGCCGGCGGCGGCATGACCATCAACAAGATCGCGATACGTCTGGGCGGAGGAGGCCACCCGCGGGCGGCGGGCGCAAATCTCGAGGGCACGCTCGAGGAGGTGCTGGCCAGGGTGTGCGAGGTCGCCTCGTCATATGTCGAGGAAGTGAAAAGAAAACGGACCAGGCGTAATAAATAAAGGTAATTGCTTCATCCATGGCACTGGAATATATTAGATGCCATGGAACTAAC
>CAYNWJ010000531.1:0-2889 GCA_964400815.1 uncultured bacterium | reverse complement strand
GTTTCATGTCATAGGCGCGGATTTTACGGTGCAGGGTGGATTTATGGATGCCCAGGGAGCGGGCCGCTTTCGTACGGTTGAAGCCGTGGCGCTCGAGAGCGTCGCGAATTGCGTCTATCTCGATTTCTTCGAGTGTCCCGCCCGGAAACCCGTGTGCCCTGTCCTGACCGGTGGTGCGAAGGTCCGCCGGGAGATGTGCGGGGAGGATGTCTCCCTCGCGGCAGAGGACGAACGCGTGTTCGATGATGTTTTCCATTTCCCTGATATTGCCGGGGAAGTCGTGGTTCATCAGCGCAGCCATCGCGGCATCGGAGACGCCGGTGATCTTCTTGCCGGTAAGACGGTTGAAATGATCCACGAAATGTTCGGCCAGCAGCGGGATGTCGTCCCTCCGCTCCCTGAGGGGCGGCAGTTCGAGGGAGACCACGTTTATCCGGTAATACAGGTCCTTGCGGAACGATCCCGTTTCGACCATGTCGCGGAGGTCGCGGTTGGTGGCGCATAATATCCGGACATCGGCCTTCTCTGTTGTTTCCGCGCCGAGGGGAAGATATTCCTTTTCCTGGATGAGCCTGAGCAGCTTCACCTGAAGGGCGGGTGAGATGTCACCGATCTCGTCCAGAAGAAGCGTGCCGCCGGATGCGCGGGCGACATGGCCGGACTTGTCTTTTTTTGCGTCGGTAAAGGCTCCCGCGCGGTAGCCGAACAGTTCGCTTTCGAGCAGCGTGTACGGAAGCGCCCCGCAGTTGACCGCCACGAAGGGGCCGTCCGAACGGCCGCTCAGGTCGTGGATCGCGCGGCACACCAGTTCCTTGCCCGTACCGCTTTCGCCGTGGACGAGTACGTTCGAGGAGCTTTCTGCCACTGCGGGCAGAAGGGCGAGGATCTCACGCATGCGGTGGTTGCGGCTGATGATGTCGCCGAACGTGTAATTGTGGCGGAGTTCACGCTTGAGCTCCTCCTCCACGCTGAGATCGCGGAAGGTCTCAACACCGCCGATCACGGTGCCGTCGCTGTCCCTGAGCAGGGCGGTGGAGATGCTCACCGGAATCTTGACACCGTCGCCCCGGACGATATAAATGGGAAGATTGCGTATCTCACCGCCCGTCTCCATTGTCTGCCTGAGCGCGCAGCCGCCCTCGCAGATGGAGGCCCGGAACACATAGCTGCACGGTTGTCCGATGGCGTCGGACCGGTCGATCCCGGTGATTTCCTCGGCTGCGTGGTTGAATGAGGTTATGCGCCAGTCGTCGTCCACGGTGAAAACACCGTCGCTGATCGAATCGAGGATGATGTTGTCGCGCGAGTGTTCCATGACGGTATCCTGTTGCGGACACGGGCCGGGTATAGTATCCTGTAAGATACCAGCCGTTGTCTGTTTCTACAAGCACTGATGCGTGTCCCGTTAAACCTTTTGCATTGCCGGTCTGTCGATACGGTACACCTTTTCTTAATAATCCCACCCGGGGAGCACCATGGCGACAGACGTCGACGACACGCAGCCACCGTACCCGCTCACAGCGGATGAGCGCCTGCATGGCAGCGGAAAAACACCGGCGATTGCCCTTCTTCTGGCGGTTCTGCATTTCGCGTTTCTCATGGCTTTTTTCGAGCCGGCCATCTCGACCATGGACGCGAACGGCTATTACAAGCAGGTGCGTCTGCTGGCGACGGACCTGCATGCCTGGTTCGAGACCACCTCTCCCGCCGAGCACACGAGCCCCCACTGGCACGAGACGGAGGGTGGGCGTTGGCGCTCCACCTATCCTCCGGGTCTGCCCGTGCTCGTCGCGCCGGTCTTCCGTTTCTTCGGGCCGGTGGCGGCGCTGATGGCCGCGCCTCTCATGGCGTCATTGTCCCTCGTGCTTGTGTATCTCATCGGGAGCCTCTGGATGGGCGGCTGGTGGGGAGTCGCCGCAGAGGTGTTTCTCATGGTCAATCCATTGGCCAACCAGTATGCTCTCAGCGCGGATTCGCACACCCCGGTCCTGTTCCTCCTTCTGTGCGCCCTCTTCTGCTTCACGCTCTGGGACCGGAGAGGCGGGAAGCTTCCGGCCTTTCTGACCGGCCTCGTCCTGGGGATCATTCCGGCGATCAGGTACCCTGAGGTCTTGTTCGCGGGCGCGTTCGCCGCAGCGGCGCTGGACTCCATGCGGAACACGAGCGGACGGTGGAAATCCGCGGTCTTCATGGGAGGCGGATGCGCCCTTCCCGTCATGGCCCTTCTTCTGCGTAACCAGTTGACCTTCGGCGCGTTCTGGAAGACCGGGTATGGTCTCATGAATACGCAGACCATGTTCAGCCCGGCCTATTTCCCGCGCAATGCCCCCGCCTATCTGGAGCAGCTCCAGGGTGAGGGGGCCGGCATCCTGTTCGGGTTCGGCGCGGCCGGCATTGTGTTGATGCTCGTGCGGAGGGAGACCTTCCGCCGCGGTCTCCTGCTCGCCCTCACCGTCATCCCGATCACCCTCCTCTACATGTGCTATTTCTGGCCGCCGGACGGGATGTCGCTCCGGTTTTTCCTGCCGACCGTTCCCGTATATATCCTCGCAGGAACCTGGCTTTTGTCCCATATCGGCGAAAACACGGGCGCACCCCATGCCGCCGCGGTCACCATGACACTCCTCGGTCTGGCCGCGATTCAGGGCGTTTTCGGTTCCATCGAGGCGCTTGACCGGCTTGCCGCCACCAACGGCGCCCTCGTTCGGGTGCGCGGTGAACTCGGCGGGCGTGTCCCTTCCGGAGAGATCGTTATCGCCGGGTCTTCCGTCCAGCAGTATCTCGACTTTACGGGAGAATGGAGGCTGGCGTCCCTTTACACCGGGAGAGGCCGTGGCATGATGACGGGCGCGATGAGGGGCGGCGGTTTCCCGGGAACGGGCGGGTTCG
>CAYNWJ010000530.1:0-2893 GCA_964400815.1 uncultured bacterium | reverse complement strand
AACCTGGAGCCCGCCGAGAACAACGTGCTCGCCTCCGTGCGCGGCGCGGTATGGTTCACGGGGACGGTTTACGGCCGCGCGGGGCATTCCGGCTCGGCCCAGACCACGGTGAGCGCGCTCAAGATGGCCATCGAGGCGATCAGGATCATCGAGGAATACAACGCCGATCTTCTGGCCGCCACCCAGGCCGAAGACCCGTTGTTCCTCAAGTTCAAGAATCCCATGCCGGTGACCTTCGGGCAGCTCCAGGCCGGAGACTGGCCCGCCATGGCCCCGCAGAAGGCCGTGTTCAAGGGTGTTTTCGGTCTCCTGACCACGCCGAAGGAAGAGGTCATGAAGGAGATGGTCGAACGGGTGAAGACCCGCGGGCCGGAATGGCTCAGGGACAATTTCGAGATGTCCTTCAGCTACCGGCACGACACCAGCCGCTGCGACCCCGACCATCCATTGGTGACCACCATGGTCGATTCATGGCGCGAGGTGGGTGTCGAAAGCGAAATCAGCGCGGCGAATTACGGCGCCGACGGCTGGTTCTACAACAATATCCTCGGCATTCCCACCGTGGCCACCGGCTGCGGCAGCATCAACCACGCACACACCAGCCGAGAGAACGTGGCCCTCGAGGACATCGCCCGCGAGGCCGCCGCGATCCTCGTCTTCGCTGACAGGTGGGGCGGGTTCAACAAGGCCTGACATGCAGTGCGGGCCGTCGGTGCGCATACGGCGGCCCGTCAGGCATACAGTATGGCCCGGGCATTCACACCGGCGTTCAATCCCTCCTTTCCGGAGCAGCCGAAACCATGCAGGACACCGTATCGCTCTTCATTTTCTGGATGGATATTCTGGGGACCTTCGTGTTCGGCCTGACCGGGGCGTTCCGCGCGATCAAATACGAGCTGGACATTTTCGGGGTGTTCGTGCTTTCGACCGCGGTGGGTGTGGGCGGCGGCATGACCCGCGATGTGCTTCTGGGCCTCACACCTCCCTCGGCGCTCCGGAGTCCGTGGTATCTCCTCACGACCCTTCTCGCCGGCCTTGCGGTGTTCTTCTTCGCGCGTAAGCTCGCCACAAGCTGGCGGCGCATCCTCTGGGCTGATTCCGTGGGGCTCGCCCTGTTCGCCGCGGTGGGCGCTGAAAAGGCCTACACCTCCGGCGTGGGCATCTGGGGTGTCATGGTGATCGCGGTCATCGCCTCGGTGGGCGGCGGGGTCATCAGGGACATCATGACCGGCGAAATTCCCATCATCTTCACGTCCGACGTCTATGCCACGGCGGCGCTGGCGGGCGGATTCTTCTACTGGCTCGCGGCTGAATTCGGCGCCGGCGGCCGTATTCCCTTCTGGACCGGTTTCGGGGTGGTGGTCGTCATACGGTTCTTCGCCATGCGGCACAAGATCGACCTGCCGAAATCGAAGCGCCTTCCCCGTTCCCCTTCACAGATCGCCGCGGAAAAGCGTGAAAAACAACAGGACTGATTCACGGTTTTCTCACGGTTTCCCCGCCATATCCGAACAGTAACGCCGTACCTTTCCCGTCAGGCCGGGTCATGCGGGTGTGCCCGTGACATGTTTATACAGGATGAGAGTGAAATACCCTGTCATTCGGGCCGCTCCGATTCGGGGATGTGGACCGCGAAGATCGACGGACGCCGGACGCCCTGCCCGATCTCTTTCGTGGTGAACCGCCCGCTCATGTAGAAGCAGAGGGTTTCGCCGGCCTCGTCCAGCTCGAAACCGTAGGTCTGGTCCGGCAGGTAGCCGTATTTTTCGAGATAGAAATCCCGGAGAAGCGCGATGACCTTTTTCCTGCCGGTGCGTGTGTCGTACTGCACCACCGGGACGCCCCACGCCCGCGCGCTGCCGTCGGCGCCGGGGAGGTAGTATATGTAGCGCTTTTTCGGGCTGAAGCACATGTTGGCGGTATAGGAACCGCTCTCGCCCCAGTTGACCCCCTTCGATTCGGTGCGGTCCTCATCGGGATGGAAGGTGAAGATCGCGCCCGAGACGTCGAAGCACCAGAAGGCGCCCGAGTCGTCCTTCGTCTCCGTGTGGGCGCGCATGGGGGTCATGGAGCCGGTGACCGGGTTCGGCGGGGTCGCGGCCTTCATGCGGGTGAAGGTGTTGTTGCGGCGCTCGTATTTCACGAAACGCTGCTCTCCCCGGTAGCGGTCGATGAGTCCCCTGCCGGGATACATCTTCGAATCGGTGGCATGGACGATGCCGGTCTCCCGGTCGATGAGCACGCCCCGCTCGTACCAGGCGATGCCGTCGGGCGGCCGTCCGCCATAGATCATGCGCCGATCGCGGGTGTCGTACACGATCACGTTGCCGCCGATTGTCCCGATGCCGAACAGGAGGTCCCGCTGCCAGTCGCAGCCGTGATAGGGCCAGCTTTCACCCTCGAGGGGGATGCCCAGGTTCTCCGTCTCGCCGGTGAATATGTTGTGGCGGATGAGCCAGCTTCCACGGTACACGGTGGCCAGTTCCTCCTCCGTGGGCATGGGGCCGAAATAGGAAAGGAGCCACATGTCCCCGCCGGGACCGATATCCGGGTCACCGTGAAACTTGCCGTCCCCGTAATCGTCATCGGAATAGCCCACGGTCTTCTTCAGATCGACCACTGTTTTCTGGGATTTTTCGATGGGATCGTATCTGACGATCCAGGCGTTGCCGCCGTACGACATGTGATTGCCGATGGCGAAATAGAAACAGCCGTCGGGCCCTTTGGTGACATCGCCCCAGCCGCTGTAGCTCGCTCCCGGAACGAGGGGAAGGTACCACGGCTCCAGTCCCTGGATGATCCCGAAGTCGATGACAGGCGGTGTTTCCGCCATGTCGAAGTCCCGATATTCCGGCGCGTCCCCCGGGAGGGTTATGAAGAGGTCGGAGGTGTC
>CAYNWJ010000529.1:0-2896 GCA_964400815.1 uncultured bacterium | reverse complement strand
TATCGGCTCACTTTTTACGTTTGCCAAATTTTACAGAAAATTAGGGACGCAATCTGGTACTGTTCGTAATTTTTGGCGGAACCGGCATATCCGCCGTTGCCGGGGAGGGTGAAATGCAGGCCACTTCCGGCTCCACGTTCGGCGGTGGGCACGGTTTGCTTTTGACCGAATCCGCGCGAACGATCGGTATGGGCCGTTTTTCCGCCGGGTTGCAGGTGCTCGCGATGACCCGTGATCAGCGGGTGTACTGGAGCGATGAGCATATCCGCGACAATCCCACGGTGTATGCCGTACCGATCGTTTTCGGACTCACCGACGAAGTCGAACTGTCGGCGGCGTTTCATGGCTTTTCCGATATACGGCCGTATGTTGACAACAGGAATCTTTTTCGCGGCAAGACATCACCGGAAAGCGGCGCCGGAAGTGTCAGGGCCGGCATCAAGGTCCGTCTGCCCTTCGACAGGTCGAGCAGGCTTCAGATAGCCGGCCGTGTCGGCGCGGTGATGGGTACGTCGAAGGTCCAGGACGACGGGCTCAACTACCCGTGGACGAGAAACGGCGCCGATATCGAGGGATCGCTGTTCGAAACGATCGATGTTTCGCCGCATGTGAGACTGTTTCTGGAACAGGGGTTTGTGATGAACGAGTCGAAATATTTCGACGAACAGTTCATCGGATCGGTCGGTCTTCTGGTGACTCCCGTTCCCGGTCTCGGTCTGGGGCTGGAACTGAGGAACCGCGTGTTCGAATGGGTCGGTCCCCAGTCGGTGCTTGCCGCCGGCGCCGATCCGGCGTTGTATTACAACGGTCCCCGCGGTGTGGGTGATCCGTCGATGCTGAAGGAACGCGATCTCAATTTCAACGAGGATCATCTCGTGATCGCACCCTCCGTGTCATGGAATGTCAGGGAGTCGGTGACCCTGCATCTGGGAGCGGTCGTGAACCTCGCAGATCATCAGGAACCGAAGGAAAGCGCGCAGATTCACTTCGGCATATCCCTGAACGGAGCCCTCGCGTTCATGAGCGATGCCGACAATGACGGCGTCCGTGACGACAGGGACCTCGAACCAGCCACGCCGGAAGGTTTCCCCGTGGATGCCGGCGGTGTTTCCCTGGACAGCGACGGCGACGGCGTTCCCGACGGCAGGGACCGTGAGATGAACACGCCGCGCGGCGCTCGTGTGGATGCGTGGGGCACGGGAACCGACGGAGACGGCGACGGGGTGTATGACGGCATCGACCGCGAGCCCGATACGCCGGAGGGATGTCGTGTCGATCGGTACGGTGTGGCGCTCGACGGAGACGGCGACGGGGTGCCGGACTGCCTCGACCGGGAACCGGACACCCCCGAAGGATGCCCCGTGGATGAGCACGGAGTGGCTCTCGACAGCGACGGTGACGGTGTACCCGACTGCCTGGACCGAGAACCGGACACTCCTGAAGGTTGCGCCGTGGACGAGCACGGAGTGGCTCTCGACAGTGACGGCGACGGTGTTCCGGACTGCAACGATCTCGAACCGGGAACGGAGCAGGGCGCGCGGGTCGATGCCTGGGGCCGCGCAATCCGTGAGGAGGAACAAACGCTCCTGGACGAAGGTGTCATACGGGTGCACCGCATTCATTTCGGCAGGGGAAGCGCAGAAATCCGGCACGATTCCTATGCCACGCTCAGGCAGGTCGCGGAAATAGTGCGGAAATATCCCTCTCTCGAGATCAGGGTCGAGGGACATACCGACAATACCGGAAGCCGTGAGCTCAACATGCGGCTCTCGAAATCGAGGGCGCAGGCGGTGCTCGATTATATCCTTGCATTCGCGCCCGAACTTGACAGGGACCGGTTCAGTGTCGAGGGTTACGGGCCCGACCGTCCGATCGCCCCGAACAAATATGAATACGGCCGCATGCAGAACCGTCGTGTCGAGTTCGTCGTCACGAACAAGGATGAATTGAAGAACCTGCAACGCTGAGAATGTGCGTCAACCATGAAAGAATGTTTTTACGGACGCCGGTGCGGAGACGTACCGGCGTTCGCATTGTTGAAATTCTACTTCCCGCCGCTTGAAGCATGATGAACATGATGAATGGGAGATAAGGATCGACAGGATTGTATCGCGGTTCATCAGTAATCCTGGAAATCCCGGTTCAGCATGTGAAAACCGCCGAAATAACCATGTGTGCCGGATAACGGGGGGTACGTCTGACGATGTCTTTTCTTGCGAATGATCCATATAATGGTATATTGTCCCGGGATGGATGGTGTGTTGCACGTGCGAACGATCACGACAGGAAAGCCCCGAATATATGAAAAGCATGGTCTATATACACTCTGGCGAATGGCCCTCCCCGTCGCCGAGCATCGTGTTCGTGACCGGAACGGTCCACGGCATCGCCGAACACGTTCCCACGGTACTGATCGTCAGGAACAATTCGACGGAGCCGACGGAAAAAAACTACCGTGAGATCACCGGTTTCCATCCGCCGGAAAAGCTCGAGATCGTGCGCATCGGGTCGGATGGAAAGCCTCCCGGACATGCGGCCTTCTATCGCCGGGCGGCTTCCCGCGCCGGGGAGATGGCGAAACGGGGAGAGGTGGCGGCGGTGATTTCACGGAGCATCGGATTCCTCCCGTACCTGGCCTATATCCGCGCGCGCCACGGTGTGCCCTGCTGGTTCGAGACCCATGATTTCTTCGGCGACACCACACTGCGGGACGACCTGAAGAAAACCGTCCGCATCCGTAAAAACAGCCTCTATGAGCGCATGTTCCTGCCCCGGCTCGACGGCATCATCTGTCTGACCGCGCCCCAGATGGAGCTGTACCGGCGGTGCTGCCCCGATGTTCCTGCGATCCTCGCCCCCAGCGGTCTTCTGCGCTTCGAGCGGGGACAGGTCCGGC
>CAYNWJ010000528.1:0-2907 GCA_964400815.1 uncultured bacterium | reverse complement strand
ATCAATTTCAGGCCGGAGCGGCCGGGGCTTCTCACGATTCATCCCCATGTGGCCATCGAGGCCGGCGGGAAGACCGAGGAGATCGTGGTGGACAATTATCGCGGCTCCGGCAAGGCTCCGCTGAGCATACACGTGGCAGGAGACAACTATCCCTCCGCACCGGGCTGGTATCATGGGGACCTGCACTGCCATTCTTTTCATACGGCGGACCAGATCGAGTTCGGCGCGCCCATGGAGGCGGCGACCCTTGCGGCGCATGCCATGGGACTGGACTGGATCGCGGTGACAGACCATTCATACGACCTCGACGACAGGCCGGGAGACTGGAACGTTCCGGACCCCGATTTGGCGAGATGGAGACACTTGCGCGACACCGCCTCCATCCTGGGATCTTCGTTCACCGTTCTTGCCGGTGAGGAAGTGACCTGCCGGACGTCGGCCGGAAAGAACTGCCACATGCTCGCCATCGAATCGGAGCGCTTCATCGAAGGCTCGGGCGACGGCGGCGAACGGGGACTGGACAGCACCACGGAACATACCGTGGCGGAGGCGGCTTCCATCTGCGCCGTTCAGGGTGGACTGGCGTGCGCGGCCCACCCGATGGAACACGTCCCCCTCCTGGAGCGTCTCATTCTCGGACGTGGCGAATGGACCGCAGCAGATCTGGGAGCAGCCGAAATATCCGGGATGCAGATTTTCAACGGCGTCAGGGACCGTGGATTACGGCGCGGGCTCGAGACCTGGAAACGTTTTCTCCTCACTGGACGGAGGATCGCCATATACGGCGGCAGCGACTCCCACGGCGATTTCAACCGCAGGCGATCGATCGGCCTTCCGCTGCTGTCCCTTCGCGAGGACGAAAACCACACGCTTGGATGCGTGCGCACGGTTGTCAGGGCACCCACGCAATCCCGGCAGCACATTCTCGATGCGCTCAAGCGGGGACGCACGGTGGTGACGGACGGCCCTTTCATCGATCTCCGGGTCGATCATGGCTGCGGCGAACCGTCGGGCCCGGGTGATGAACTGCAGGGAGACGTGCAAAAGATACGGGCGAGATTTCTTTCATCCCCCGAGTTCGGCGAACTGAAACATGCGGCCATATTCGCGGGGGACCGTGACGCGAACGTCGAACGCACGGTCTGTTCGGTCAGGAACTTTGACGGCCCATACGAACATACGATAGAGACGGCCCCCGGCATTCCCCCATCCTTTACCCACATCAGGGCGGAATGCGAAACACGAAGCGGCCGCATCTGCATCACGAACCCGGTCTGGTCCGCAGCGCCGCTTATCGACCCACTTATATGAAAGACGAAAACACAACGACAACAGCAACAACAGTGAACAGTCCCGAAACTGCCGGCCAGGCGTCGATTCCGGAACAGGGGATTCATGTCACGCCAGTCTTTTCTTGCAGAATCCCCCCTTTGTGTGTTATCATATGAAGTCATGATATATCATCCATCTGATGGATAACGTTTTAAATAATACCATAAAATCTGGAGGAAAGTGTGAAGCATGCCACACGTTTGACGGTCATTTTCGCCGTGCTGCTTGCCGCGGTTTTTTCCGCATCGTGCTCGAAGCATGAAGCGCCGGTCGATATCCGGCAGCATACCGATCTGACCAATGTCACCGGAATAACCAAGCGGCAGGGCTTGGTATACAGCGCCACGAAAGGCGGCCTGGTGGAATGGGATATCGAGGACTCCTCGTACAAGGTCTACACGACGCTCGACGGCATGGCGTCGAATATTCTGACGGATCTGGCGGTCGACGGCGACGGCGTTCTCTGGATTGGATCCATCAATGGACTGACCTCGTTCGACGGCTCCTATTTCAACAATTACGGGACGGATGAAGGGCTTCCGGTGCTCGAGATAAACGATCTCGCTGTGGACCGGGAGGGCAAGCTCTGGGCAGCCACGACTGACGGTGTCGTATCCCACGAAGGCGGGCGTTTCAGGATATTCACGGATGAGGACGGTCCCGGCCGTCAGAACACGTTGAGCCTGTTTTTCGACCAGGGCAACAACATCTGGATCGGCACCGAGGAAGAGGGGCTTTTCTTCAAGTCCGAAGGCGAATGGAACCATTCAACCACCAAGAACGGCCTGACCGTCAATGCCATCAGCGTCATCCACCAGGCATGGGACCGCAGCTTCTGGGTCGCATCGTGGGCGGGCATATCCCGGTTCGACGGACGCGGATGGCAGACATATTCATCCATGGGGCATTTGGGGACCTACGAGGCCCGCGACCTTATCACCACGGACAAACGGTTCTGGTATTTCACGGCCAACGGGGTGCACGCCTCCCAGGGGACCGACTGGTTCCATTTCACGGAGGACGACGGCCTCATTTCCAACGATGTCGTCTGCGGCTATGTGGCCAGCGACGAGGAAGCGTATGCCGGAACGCCTGACGGCATGAGCCTCATCAAAAACAGCAGCGAGATCGAAAACTATTTCGTCACCAACGCTCCCACCGGGCACAACTGCATTTCCCTCGAGGTCGATGACCGCGGCCGCGTGTGGCTCGGCACGTGGGAGGACGGTTTGAACATGTACGATTCCGGCTATTGGACACGGCTCATCGCCCGCCAGGAGAAAACCCTC
This sequence comes from uncultured bacterium, assembly GCA_964400815.1. Taxonomy (GTDB): domain Bacteria; phylum Latescibacterota; class Latescibacteria; order Latescibacterales; family Latescibacteraceae. Next base: position 286 of record CAYNWJ010000528.1, on the reverse strand, counting down.
GAAACCGTACGAAGCGTCGTGTTCGGCCCCGATGGCGGCATCGTGTTCAACACCATGGAAGGGGTCGTGTTCGAGAAGGACAACACCTGGACCGTCGTCACCCGCAACGAGGGCATTTCCGGTAACGACGTCCGCTGCGGACTCTTCGACGACGAGGGGCGCTACTGGGCCGGGACCGCTTCCGGCATCTGCCGTCAGGACCACGGCCGCTGGAAACGTTTCCGCGGCATTCACGGCCTTCCCTCCGAAGACACATGGGCCTGCGCGCGTGACGGTGAAAGAACGC
>CAYNWJ010000527.1:490-2918 GCA_964400815.1 uncultured bacterium | reverse complement strand
CTGATAGAAGAAGAACAAAAACATATCGATTTCCTTCACAAGTTCTTCGAGAAATTGAAAGCCAGAGATCAGTGGCCCTCTGAAATCACCGTCGACCTTAATCGCGACTTTAAACAGATTTTCCAGGAAGCGTCGAAGGATATCGACGAGAACGTCAAGGTGGAATCCGACGAGATAGAAACGCTCGCCCACGCCATCGAACTCGAAAACGAGGGAAGCGCCATGTACGCCGCCCTCAGCGAACAGGCCGCCGACCCCGTCGAGAAGGAACTTTTCAAGAGGCTCTCGAACTGGGAAAAGGGCCACGCCGAATACATCCAGTCTTATCAGGACTACTTCATGGACCACGGGATGTACACGCAGGAGTAATGCCCGCGGGCCGCTTCGCCGCGCATCCCGGGAACGGATGGCCGCGGCTTTTGTTATTAATCATGAACGGGCGAGGAAGATAAATGGACGTATATCTGGACAACAACGCCACGACACGGGTGGCGCCCGAAGTGCTCGAAGCCATGCTGCCCTTTTTCAAGGATGCTTATGGAAACCCGTCAAGCATCCACAAGTTCGGAGGGCGCGTGAAAAAAAGCGTGGAAGAAGCCAGGGAAAAGGCAGCCGCGCTCATCAACGCCGACCCGGCGGAAATTATTTTCACGAGCTGCGGCACGGAGAGCGACAGCACTGCAATCAGGGGCGCACTGGACGCCCGCCCGGACAAGAAGCACGTCATCACCTCGAAGGTCGAGCACCCGGCAGTGCTCGAACTCTGCAAACATCTCGGAAAGAGAGGATACGAAATTACCGAGATATCCGTCGACAGGGAGGGGCTTCCCGACCTCGCGGAACTCGAGTCCTCGATAAAAGGCGACACGGCGCTGATAAGCATCATGTGGGCCAACAACGAGACGGGCGTGGTGCATCCCGTCGAGGAGATCGCCGAAATCGCCGCGGAGAAAGGCGTGCCGTTCCATACCGATGCGGTGCAGGCCGTCGGCAAACTGCCGATAGACGTTCAGAAAATCAACGTCGGAATGCTGTCGATGTCGGGGCACAAGCTGCACGCGCCGAAGGGTGTGGGCGTCCTGTACGTCAGGCGAGGCACCCGGGTGTCGCCCCTGCTGGTCGGGGGACACCAGGAAAGCGGCCGGCGAGCCGGAACGGAGAACGTGCCGTATATAGTGGGCATGGGGCGCGCCTGCGAACTGGCCGCCGGGGGCATAGAAGAAGAAAACACCGTGGTGAAGGAACTTCGCGACAGGCTCGAGACCGCGCTTCTCGAGAAATGCCCCGACAGCATGCTCAACGGCCACAAGACCCTCAGGCTGCCCAACACCTGCAACATCAGCTTCGAATTCATCGAGGGAGAATCGATACTGCTGATGCTGGACCGCGACGGCATAGCCGCCTCCTCCGGTTCCGCGTGCACTTCCGGTTCCCTCGAACCTTCCCACGTGATGCGCTCCATGGGCGTTCCCTTCACCGCCGCCCACGGGTCCACCAGGTTCAGCCTCTCCCGGTACAACACCGCCGAGGAGATCGAATACGCAATCGAGAAGATACCTCCCGTGATCATGAAGCTCAGGGAGTTGTCGCCTTTTGTCAAATAGAGCGGGGCGGGCCGGGCCATGAGGGAACAGATACCCGAATTCAAAAGGTCCGCCCTCGAGAAGCTCTACAGGAAATACAACCGCAGGAAGTACGTCCACCCCGACCCGATCGAATTCCTTTATGAATACGACGATCCGGCGGACAGGGAGATCGTCGGGCTCATAGCTTCCAGCCTGGCTTACGGCAGGGTGGCGCAGATACTGGCGAGCGTCCGCGAAGCGCTTTCGCGCATCGGCCCGTCGCCCCATGATTTCGTCATGAACTCGACCGGCGCCGGGCTCGAACGCGCTCTCGGGGGCTTCAAACACCGCTTCACCACCGGCTGCGACCTCGCCTTCCTGCTCTCCCGCGCGAAGCCGGCCGTCGAACTCCACGGCTCACTCGGGGAATGCTTCCGGTCACATATCAAACCCGGCGACGAAACCGTCGTCCCCGCCCTCGAGGGCTTCACCTCCGAACTCGCCGGCCCGCGCTCCGGATGCCGCTATCTCACCCCCCTGCCCAGCCGGGGCAGCGCCTGCAAGAGAATGAACCTTTTTCTCAGGTGGATGATCCGGCGCGACGAGGTGGACCCCGGCGGCTGGCACGACCTGGCGCCGGCCTCCATGCTTATTGTCCCGCTGGACACTCACATGCACAGGATAGCCGTGGAAATGGGGCTCATCACCCGGAAACAGGCGTGCCTCAAGACGGCGGTCGAGATCACCGAAGCTTTCAGGACTATCTCCCCGGACGACCCCGTGCGCTACGATTTCGCCCTTACGCGGATCGGAATTCTCGAAAACAATCGAAGCGGGCCGTAACGGCATGTCGGATACAAAAC
>CAYNWJ010000527.1:0-480 GCA_964400815.1 uncultured bacterium | reverse complement strand
ATTCGTGCAAGGTTTATTTGAACGGCTTTGCAAAAAAGGCGGCTGAGGCTACAATAGATTTGCGGCGGGAAGTAGCGCAGCCAGGTTAGCGCGCGTGCCTTGGGAGCACGAGGTCACGGGTTCAAATCCCGTCTTCCCGATTTCACTGGAGACGCAGACGGGCGGATGCGGTGGTATTTCACATCCGCGAGATTTCCCATCGCGGGAAATAGGGTTAGAATAAACTGGATATATGAACTGGAACTCCGGGACAGGACGCAGGGGATACCGCACGGCGATGCCGTGGCTGCTGCTCATGGCGTGCGTGCTCGCGATAGTGTTCCACCGGGAACTTTTCCTCGGCAAGACGCTGATCGGGCAGGATGTGATCTACCAGAATTACCCGGCGGCAGCGTTCGTCGGGGAAAGCCTGAGCGATGGAGACGTCCCGTTGTGGGCGCCGTACATCTACGCCGGCGCGCCGCTGGCGGCCGAGGGTCA
>CAYNWJ010000526.1:0-2931 GCA_964400815.1 uncultured bacterium | reverse complement strand
AATCCCCTCGTCATCGGCAACATTCTGACCACGACCCCGGAAGGCTCCTCACCACGCATCACCACCGAACAGGGCGCGGGCTTCGTGAGCGGAACCGCGGAAGGCAGCCGTTTCGCCTTCAGCACCCGTCCCGGCGCGCACTATTTCGTCGATAACATGGAGACTGACGCGGCAGCGGTAGCCTGGGGCGGTGGACGGACACTGGCGGCGTTGTGCACGGTTCTCAGGAGAAACGACGCGCTCGTCGTTTCATCCGAAGAGCCCATGACGGTCGAGGTCGGCGGCAGCGGCGTCTCCTATTGTCTTGCCGATGAAAGTGTCGTCATGGTCGGCGCCTCCGCCATGCCGTCGAGCGTTACGGTCAACGGCGAAAAGGTCTCGAACGCCCGTTTCGACAACGAGGCCGGGGCCGTGGTGCTGACCCTTCCCGCGGGACGGGGAACGGTCGTATTCGAATAAATCACACGCCCCATGACAGAAATGAAAAAGCCCGCCGATTCCGGGGGGCTTTTTTCATGGCATATAACCGATGGTTTTCAATTCAATGGACGCGTTCGGCCGCTTCCAGGAGTTCCGCGTGTTTCAAACCGAATGAAATGCTTGAAATCCGGAAACCGGCGGTTGTAGATTACCTGAGGCCGGTTTCATCACTACGGCTGGTGCATCGGGCGGACACGTCACATCTCATGGTTGTATCCGGGAGCGGAAAGGTTGTAATGCATGAACGATGAAGTGAAAATCGCCGTATTCGGATCGTCGCGGCCTGTGGACGGTTCCGAGCGCTACGAAGAGGCCCGGGCGGTGGGAAAGGCGCTGGCGGAAAACGGCTGGACCGTGATCACCGGCGGGTACCGCGGGGTCATGGAGGCGGCGTCACGGGGCGCGAAGGAGGCCGGCGGAACGACCATCGGCGTCACCACCGCATTCTTCGACGCGAAAAACCTCGAGCCCAATCCCTGGGTCGATACCGAGATCAAGACGGACACCTATGCCGAGCGCCTGCTCAGGCTCACCGCCATTTCCGACGGGTATGTGATCATGCGCGGCGGCTCGGGCACTCTCACCGAGCTCTTCTTCTCATGGGAACTGGAGAAAAACAAGAGCATCCCGCTTCGTCCGCTGGTCCTCTACGGCGCCCAGTGGCGGAGAATCGTCGACTTTCTCGCCGGAGAGCTGCCTGACGAATACTCCTTCTCGTCATTCCTTCATCTTCTGAGTTACGCCGAAAGCCCGGAGAAGACGGCGCGGCTGGTGGGGGAGGGGATTGCAAGGCTCAAGCGGGACGACGGTTGACAGAGCGCAGGCAGACGCGTTTTTTCAAGGCATGCCGGTCGAATCTTTGTTGTCACACATAAAAAAGACGCCCGAACCGCCGGACGTCTTTTTCAATTTTTTGTGTCACACAACCCGCCGCTACACCGTCATGACCTCGTCCTCCTTGGCGGTCACGATCTTGTCGATCTCGTCGGTGTACTTGTCGGTGATCTCCTGGGCCTCCTTTTCGCCGCGGTGGAGGTCGTCCTCGGAAATGTCGTGGTTCTTTTCGGCGGCACGGAGCTTTTCGATGGCCTCGCGACGGATGTTGCGGATGGCGATCTTCGATTCCTCGCCGTGCTTCTTCACCAGGCGGAGGATCTCCTTGCGCCTGTCCTCGGTGAGCTGGGGAATGGGCAGGCGGATGACATGGCCGTCGCTGTTGGGCGTGAGTCCCAGGTCGCTGGCCTGGATGGCTTTCTCTATGTTCTGGGACATATTCGGCTGGAATGGCTGGATCATGATGGTCTTGGCGTCGGGAACCGAAACGTTCGCCACGTGCTTGATGGGGGTCATGGTGCCGAAATAATCCACCTTGACCGTATCGAGAAGCGCTGTCGAAGCCCTGCCTGTCCGGATGCGCGAAAGTTCATGATTGAGATGGTCGATCGTCTTGTTCATGTGCTCGACGGCATACTTCTTGATTTCTTTTTCCATGTTCACGCTCCTTGTACGAGTGTTCCGGGAGAGTCGCCGTTCACCACACTGAAAAGCGTCCCGTTCTTCGTCAGGTTGAAAACGATGATCGGTATTCCGTTGTCGCGGCACAGGGCGAAAGCCGTGGCGTCCATCACCCGAAGGTCGAGCCTGAGCGCCTCGTCGAATGAGATGGTGTGGAATTTCTTCGCATCCGGGTGTTTCACCGGATCACGGTCATACACACCGTCCACCTTCGTGCCCTTGAGAACTGCGTCGGCGCCGATCTGGGCGGCCCTGAGCGCGGCGGCCGTGTCGGTTGAGAAAAAGGGATTGCCCGTTCCCGCGACAAAAACGACCACCCGTTTCTCGCTGAGATAGCGAAGGGCGGTCGTTCGGTCGAAAGGCTCGGCCAGCTCCTCGACGCGGCGGGCCGAAAGAACGCTGGCGCTGACGCCGATGCGCTCGAGCGTATCCATGAGGGCGAGACCGTTGATGATGGTTCCGAGCATCCCCATCTGGTCCGCGGTGACCCGGTCCATTCCGCCCGATGAGGCGGGGAGGCCGCGGAAGATGTTTCCGCCTCCCACCACCACGGCCACTTCCACGCCGAGTCGGTTGACATCCGCGATCTGGCGGCAGATGGATTCGAGAGAACCGGCGTCGAATCCACGGCCCTGTGAACCGGCAAGGGCTTCGCCGGACAGTTTCAGAAGTATTCGCTTGTACGCCGCCATGGGATGGTTCTCCGCATTAGACGCAACGCTCTCATGGAGATCAGGTGTGCCGCCGTGGACAGGTCAGTCAGATGCTTTTATCAATTAGACCCGCCCCGCGACACCGGCAATTCACAGTGGAGACCGGTATTATTCACCCACCTGGTACCGGGCGAAACGGCCGATGACGATGTTCTCGCCGATCTTCGCGACCAGATCGTTGAGCATGTCCTGAATCGTGGTCTTGCGCTCTTCGTCCCTGATG
>CAYNWJ010000525.1:0-2937 GCA_964400815.1 uncultured bacterium | reverse complement strand
AATACCTTCTCGCAGCTTAATATTCACAGGGTAGGTGCCAAGAATTTTGATGGGCCATCGAGCTTTCGGCCCCCCGCCACCGTGACAGGCTCCCCCTGTACAAGGGCGAACTCCTCATGAGCACCCACGGCACCGGCTGCTACACGTCCATCAACTCCATGAAGCGCTGGAACCGTCACAACGAACTGCTGGCCGACGCCACTGAACGCGCCTCGGTTGTCGCTGACTGGCTCGGCGGCATCGAATATCCTACCGAATCACTGCGCGAGGCATGGGAGCTCTTCATCTGGCACCAGTTTCACGATGACCTGACCGGCACGAGCATACCCGAGGCCTACGAGTTCTCATGGAACGACGAGATCATCGCCCTCAACCGTTTCTCCTCCATGCTCACCGATGCGGCCGGCGCGGTATCGCGCATCCTCGACACCCGCGCCGAAGGACAGCCCCTTGTGGTGTACAACCCCCTCGCATTCGAACGTTCGGACATCGTGGAGGCCGAGGTTCCCTTCCCCGAAGGCGCGCCGGCCCATGTCCGCGTTTTCGGCCCCGATGGCGCTGAAGTCCTCGCGCAGGTGGTCATGAACACGGATAACGCCGTGCGTGTGGCGTTTCAGGCGACGATCCTCCCGGTCGGGTTCGCCGTCTTCGACGTACGCCCCTCGAACAGCCCCTGCGCCATGGATACCGGGCTTTCGGCCTCTTCCAATTCCCTCGAGAACGGGCGTTACCGCGTGCGTTTCGACGCCAATGGCGATGTCGCCTCCATCACCGACAAGGCCTCCGGCCGGGAGCTGCTCGACAAACCGGTCCGTCTGGCGCTTTTCGACAACTATTCCCCCGTCTGGCCCGCCTGGGAAATCACATATGAGACCGTGAGCGCGTCACCCGTGGACCATGTCGGCGGCCCGGCGAGAATGCGGGTCGTCGAGTCCGGCCCCGCCCGCGTCTCCATCGAGATCGAGCGCAAAGCGGGCCTCTCGACATTCACCCAGACGGTCAGCCTCGCAGCCGGTTCCGCCGGCGACCGTGTGGAATTCGATCATGTGATCGACTGGCGCTCGAAGGAACGGCTCCTCAAGGCCGTGTTCCCCCTGAACGCCGCGAATCCCGTCGCCACCTATGATCTCGGGCTCGGGGTCATCGAGCGCGGCAACAACACGGAGCGTCTCTACGAGGTACCCGCCCAGCAGTGGGCCGACATCACGGACGCCGGCGGCGGTCATGGCGTCACGATCATGAACGACTGCCTCTACGGCTGGGACAAGCCCGGAGACAACACCCTCCGGCTGACCATGCTGCACACCCCCCGGACACGGAGCTACGCCGACCAAGCGATGCAGGACATCGGCAGGCATCGCATGTCCTTCGCCATCTCCGGACACGCGGATGACTGGCGGAAGGGCGACGCCGTCCGTCAGGCCGCCCGTTTCAACAGTAAACTGACCGCCTTCACCGCACCCGAGCACGAGGGCGAACGCGGAAAGAGTTTCTCCTTCCTGCGCACCAACGCCCCGACGATTGCGGTCAAGGCCCTCAAGATGGCCGAGGAATCCGACGAAATCATCCTCCGTATCAATGAGACGGAGGGCGCGAACTGGGACAACCTGCAATACGCCTTTCCCCTGCCGATCGTCTCGGCCCGCGAGGTGAACGGCGCCGAGGAGCCCTTGGGCCCCGCGACCGTGGAAAACGGCGTTCTGGTGACGAGCCTCGCGCCTTGGCAGCCGCGGACATTCGCACTCAGGCTGGACAGGCCCGATACGGCGCTCTCCATCAAATCGGGCAAGCCGCTGGAACTTTCCTTCGACATCGATGCGGTCAGTTTCGATGACGACCGGGGCGACGGCGACCTGGACGGCAGGGGACGGACGATCCCCGCGGAGCTTCTGCCGGATGTGCTCCGGCGCGAGGGGGTCCTCTACACCATCGGCCCGAAGGAGAACGGCGCGGCAAACGCCCTCGCCTGCCGGGGCCAGACCCTGCCCCTCCCGGTGAAACCGCGCATGAACAGCTACAACAGGCTCCACATCCTCGCGGCGGCCATACGCGGCGACCAGGAGGGAACCTTCACCGTGGGCGACCGCACCACCACGCTGAACATCAACAACTTCACTGGCTTCGTCGGCCAGTGGGACAACCGCCTGGTCAACGGCGCCCAGGTTTCCAATCCCTTCCAGGTCAAACCGGGCTTCATCAAGCGCGACGACATCGCATGGACCGGCACCCACCGCCATGACCGCGAGAACGGAAACGAGGCCTATGTGTTCACGTATCTCTTCCACTATGCCATCGACCTGGAGCGGGGCGACAGCGCGGTCACCCTGCCCGACAACGATAACATCCTGATCTTCGCCATGACAGCGGCAGTGGACTGGAACGCCGAAACCGAACCGGCGCATCATCTCTATGACGCCATCGAGGCCACGTCCGTGGCCGCCCTGTCGAACACGGGCGGGTACTATTTCATCGACTCCGCCTCGGTGACACTCGAACCGACCCCGCCCGGCGCCGAGATACACTACACCCTCGACGGCTCCGATCCGGACCGGAACGACCCCGTGTATTCATCGCCGCTCACCATAAACGGGGACACGACGATCAAGGCGCGCGCGTTCAAGGACGGTTTCGATGACGTGCGGCTGATGATCGCCGATTTCGCCCGGCTCGATTCACGACGCGGCATCAGGGGAGACGATATGCGGAGCGGCGTGCGATACCGCATATTCGAGGGAGACTGGGACGTTCTCCCCGATTTCAACACGCTGAACGCGGTCAAGAGCGGTATCGCACAGTGGTTCGGCATTCCGGACGGCGCGCCGGACGATCATTTCGCCGTATACCTGAGCGGATACATCCACGCACCCCGCGACGGCATCTACACCTTCTACTAGGACATCAATCGTAGCCGGCGATTATATACTTTCAAAAGCGCTT
>CAYNWJ010000524.1:0-2950 GCA_964400815.1 uncultured bacterium | reverse complement strand
GGTAGCGTTCGCTGGGACGGATGCGGTTGTCGCGGTTGTCGTTGATGAAGGTATGCTGGAGCCTGATCTCGTCCGAGCCCGCCATGCAGAACACGCGGACCACGAACTTGAAGGTGGCGATCTCGTCCGGGTCCCACATGCCGTTCATGTGGTCCCAGAGGAGATGGTGTCCCTCGATCTTTATGACGGAGCGGAACGGCCCCGCGCTTTCGACCTCGCAGTTCTCCACATGGGAGATGAACTTCTTGATGCCCGTGCGCCAGATGACCGCTTCCAGCCCCTTTTCGGAGACCGTCTTCCAGCCGGAGCCGTCATTCCGCCGGATGTTCGAGATGATCGATCCCGAATAGATGGGTATGTCGAACCTGACGCGGCCGGTGTCCACGGTGAAGACGTCGTTGGTGTCGGTGACCGTGACACGGGCGTTTTCGGGCGCGGATTCGCCCCGTTTTTTCGAGCGCAGGGTGTAGGTCTTCGTTTCGTTGGCGCCGATGGTTTCCCTGAAATTGAGCTGAACCCAGCGCAGGGAACCGTCGGGCCACTCGGAAAGGGCGGCGAACTGAACGGGAACGGGATTCCCGGATGTATCGGCAAGTATGAGTTCTTCGGATGTCTCGACCGCGCCCTTTTCGAACGGGATGCCCGAGCGCACGCTCTCGCCGGAACGGGCGATGCCGGCGGGTTCCGTCACCGTCACCGGCACGGACACGGCTGCCGGGGACGATGCGGAGAGAATGAACAGGCAGATCATCAGAAGGGCCGTGGCCCGCAATGCTTTCATCGTGGTTGCACCTTTCGGTTCCGTGGGTGGGTTAATGCGCCGGAGTCCTGAATTCGCCGGAAGGTCAGAAGCTCCCGGTGAGGATCCTCGCGGTGTTGTTCTCCTCGAAAATCTCTTCCACTGCGCCGCCGCTGTCGATCTCGACCGTATATGACGGGTGGCTGGCGAGCCCCGTGATCCTGATCTCGGTCTTCTTCGGTACGAAATCCGCCGATCCTTCGATGGAATCGACCCGCACCGTTTTCAACTCCGAGCCGTTGGGACAGTGCACGGTGACGGTGAACGGTCCGCTGGGCTCGGGGCCGATGTTGTGGACCGTGGCCGTAAGCGTGGCGCCGCTCATTGAGAGTTGGTCGCCGCTCACCGCCAGGTCGGGGAGGTCCCCGCGCGGCTGCGCACGGACCTGTTCAACCTCGAGCATGACCGGAACCCGCGGGGGTATGGAGAGATCGAGCCGGTCGAAGCGGGTGATGTCGCGGCGGTCCGAAAGAATCTCGCTTTCGTAGGTCCCGTCGCCGTCACGGTCGACGGAGAGCGTGATGTCGTAGCTGCCCGTCACGAGGCGATACAGGCGGGCCGATACAGCGCGGTCGAATCGGTCGAAGGAATACATGGCCACCTTCAGGCCGTCGTCGCCCGAGTATTCGACCATGCGCCCGAGCCGCGGGCCGCCCCCCTCGATCCAGCCGACGCCCACGGTTATGTCGATGTTCTTGTTGTCGTATTCGGGCGAACCGCGGCGGGGTGACGATCCCCAGCCGCCGAGCAGGAGATTGTACATGACATCGGCGCCGTACTGCCGCTGATCATCGGCATGGCACCACGCTTCCGTGTATCGCCAGAGGGTGATCTCGTTGTTGACTATGGCGGCGGTGCGCAGCGTCCTGGTGATGCCTTCCCTGTTCGAGAGACGGTAGGGCGGCTGCTCCTTCTGCCGTCCCCAGTACCACTGCATCACGTCCCTGCCGAAGAGGAAGGCCTTCCCGTCGCCGTAATTGACCGGCGTCTCGTCCTCCCTGCCCCAGTGCCAGGCCTCCTCCATGGCCCACACGGCGCTTTGGGGGTCGCCGAGATTGTAGATGAGGGATTTGTACCGCTCGCGGACGAAATCGCCGTTGTGCAGACGGTCGATGGGGTAGATACGGCAGAATCCGCCCTTGAAATAGTTTGTCTCCTCGAAACCGTCGAACACCTTGTTATAGAGGATGAGCGCGTCCCCGTTGGAGTCGAGCGGCATGTCGCCGAAGGCGCGGGAGAAGATGAGGGTGTCGTCGTTCCAGCCGCCGCCCGCCTGGCCGTCCGAGCGCTGGTGGTGACGCCACCAGGTGACGATCTTGTCGCGGAAGGTCTGGAACACGCGGAAGGACACCGCCCAGTCGGGAGCGTTTTCGGGGATCGAGAACGATCCGGCGGGGCCGCCCTCCACGTTTTCCGCTCCTTCGGCCTGGGAATATTCGTAATCCACATAGGTGTTGTAGAGATTGGCGATGCTGTCCACGTCCTTCGGGGCGCGGCCGCGGGGGTATTCGAAGGTCAGGTAGGCCTTGTAGATGGTGGCGATACGGTCGCCAGCATCAACCTTGAGCACTGCCTGCCAGGGATAGGCCATGTCGAACATGCCGCCGAAATTTTCGGGAGCGTCCACATCGGGAAGGCGCTTGTCCCATTCCCAGGGGATGTATTCGAAGCTCCGGCCATAGGTGAGGATGCAGGGGCGCATGGTCTTGAGGGAATAGACGGGCTCCGCCTTCGCCCAGTCGATGTGGGGACTGAGGGTGACCGTGGAGGGACGTCCGGGATCGCCCGCGCTGATGGTCAGCCCGTCGGTGGACATGATCTCGAGCCAGATGCGGTCGCCCTCCACGAGGAAGGCCGGATCGAACCGGAGCGCCACACGCAGGCGCGCGGGACCGCCGGTGAAACCGTCCAGCCGAACCTCGGCGTGTGACCAGGTGTGCGAGGGCACGGCGGGATCGTGGAGCCTGAACTGGAGTACGTTGCCGTCCACGGGCGAACTGACCCACAGGTCCGCCACCACCGTGTCGAAACAGTACCTGCCCACCGCCTCCTCGCTGAAGAGGTGGACCCGTCCCATGGGATCGATGGAGACCGTGGAGGGAGCGCCGCCGGGTGTCCCGAGGATGCCTGCGACGTTACGTGGTATCCACC
>CAYNWJ010000523.1:0-2960 GCA_964400815.1 uncultured bacterium | reverse complement strand
CTGCCGGGCTGTGGAACTGTGGTTTCTCCGTCTTCGAGGCAGTCCACTGGCTGTACTGGGGATTGGTCCGGCCGCCCAGGCGGTTCAGGTTCAGGTAGAGCGCCTGGCCGTTTTCCGGAGGAAAGTCGGCGGCGAAATCCTTGAAATGGCGCCAGGGAATGGAGAATTCGAGTATCCAGCCGTTATCGATGTCGCTGTCGTCGTTCACCGTGCCGTCGATGACCCTGCCGATCTCGAGACCGTAACACTCGTGACGCTCGTCGATCCCGCGTGACTTGGCGTGATAGCCGGACAGCCAGCTTCCGATGCAGTTGATCTCGTAGTTGATGTAGTCGAGACGTTCGGGTCCCTCGGGGACGGGGCTGATGAATGCCTCGCAGCAATCGTCGCGGTATACGGCGCTCTGGTGGGTGAAATGCTCGGCCCATATGTGCTTGTCATCGCATGTGAAGGCGAAATAGATGCGTTCGTCGTCCCAGAGTATCTTCGCTTCGGTCTGTTCCTTTTCCCCCGATTCGTACCACGCGAACACAAAGGGCCCCACCGATTCGGCCTTCTGCCAGGCCGGCTCGTTGAGAATGCCGTCCATGGCCATGTCGGATCCTGTTTTCATGGCTGTGTAGACGGGGACCTGCGCCGTTCCGAAAGATGCGGAGAGTATGAGAAAAAGGAAACATGCTGCACGTATTCGTGTCGTTCGGGTCATGTCTTCCTCCGGCGGATCGTGATCGTGATCGTGATGAACGAAATGGTTTCAGCCGGCCCACAGATGACCGGTGTGGACCGGTTTACCCTGAAGTTTCAGATAATAGAACAGCTGTGCCGCGTGTTTGTCCAGGTGTGCGGTCATGTCGAGCAGATGATATCCGAGATTTTTTTCCTTCGTATGCCAGGGGGCGCGCACCATCTCGCCGGCGAGCCGTTCCTCGTCGCATTGTCCGAGCATTTCCAGGGCAAGTTCCTTGTCACGGGCCAGCATCTCCCTGGCTTCAGCCACACTCGAGAGGGCGGGAATCGTGTCGGCGTCCGGCAGCATGTCCTCGGGGGAGATGTCGCTGATATCCATTCCCTCGGGCAGGCCCCAGTCTCCGGTGACGAAGCCCTTCATCGGCGCGCCGCATGCGTCGCTCAGGTGCCGGAGAAGCTGCCCGACAGTCATCCAGTTCGATCCCGTGGCGGGCTTCCAGTCCAGGCTGTCGTCATCCACCATGTCGATGAGCCCTCCCGCGACCGCATAGGCGCTTTCGATCTTGCTTTCGATCAAACCTTTCCAGTTCATTGATAATCTCCGGTTTATGGTGATCCAAGCATGAATACTATTGAGCCGGTCGGCGGATCACGTGAGCACACCCTTTCTCACTGGGCGCCGACCGTCCGGTTCTTTTCTGCGTACCAGAGGCCGGCGGGATCGATGCCTTTCGCATCGAGGATGGCATTGACCGCTTCGCGGACAGCCCCGAAACCGCCGGATTTTACGGTGACCATGTCGGCGCGTTGTTTGACCGGCTCCTGGGCGTTTGCAACGGCGATTCTTGCACCGGCGATGTCGAAGGCGGGGAGATCGTTGAGATCGTCCCCGATGAAACAGCACGCTTCCGGTTCGATATCGAACTGATCGAGCACCGATTCCAGGGCCTCCGCCTTGTCTCCCACCGCGGGCAGAAAGAAGTCGACGCCGAGATACGTGGCCCGCGCCTCGGTGGCGTTGTCGTGACGGCCGGTGATGAACCCTCTTGTGATCCCCGCCCTCCGGAGCAGTTCGAGTCCCATGCCGTCATGGGAGGAGAATCCTTTTATCACTTCTCCTCCGCCGTCGTAATACAAGGTGCCATCCGTGAATGTGCCGTCCACGTCCATCGCAACGATCTCTATTTTTTCCAGCCGTTCACGTACCGTCATCATGATTCCCGTCGTATCGCCGCCCCCAGCGAGGCGAGTTTGCTTTCCAGGCGCTCGTAGCCCCTGTCGATGTGATATACCCTGTCGAGCACCGTGACGCCCTTGGCCGCAAGTCCCGCAAGCACCAGCGCGGCGCCCGCCCGCAGATCGGAGGCCATCACCGGCGCCCCGATGAAATTCGGGACCCCGACCACCACCGCCTTGTCCCCAGCGACCCGAATGTTCGCCCCCATGCGGTTGAGTTCCGCCGCATGAATGAAGCGGTTCTCGAACACCGTCTCACGCACGAACGAAACACCGTCGGCCACTGCCAGACAGGCCATGAAAGGCGGCTGGAGGTCGGTGGGGAATCCAGGATGCGGCATGGTGGTGATGTCAACAGACATCAGTTTCTTCGGTCCACGGACCACAATTGCGCCGTTGTCGCGGAAATCGACGGCTGCGCCCATTTCCACGAGTTTGTCAGTCACGATCCTGATATATTCACTTCGCACGCCCTGGAGTTCGATCTCACCGGCCGTGATCGCCGCGGCGTACATGTAGGTCCCTGCGACGATACGGTCCGTGATGGGATTGTAGTCCACCGCCGCCAGTTTTTTCACACCATCGATGATAATGGTCGGGGTCCCGTGTCCCCTGACCTTCGCGCCCATGGCGTTGAGAAAATTACCGAAATCCTCGATCTCGGGCTCGCACGCAGCGTTCTCGATGATCGTGGTGCCCCGCGCCAGGACGGCGGCCATCATGAGGTTTTCCGTTCCGGTGTGGGAGGGATAATCGAGACAGATGGTCGCTCCCGACAGTTTCACGGCCCGTGCGCTGAGGAGTCCCTCCTTCTCCATGACCGTCGCCCCCATGCGTCGGAATCCGGACATGTGGAAGTTCACCGGGCGGGCGCCGATGGCGCAGCCACCGGGAAGTGAGATGTGAAATTCGCCGAAACGGCCGAGCAGGGCGCCGGAGAGGAGAAAGGATGCCCGCATCTGCTTGACGAGTTCATAGGGCGCCACCGTTTTTTTCACCGTGGTGGCGTCTATGGTGACGCTGCGGTCCTTTTCATC
>CAYNWJ010000522.1:0-2991 GCA_964400815.1 uncultured bacterium | reverse complement strand
CGATGGCGATGCCCACATCGGCGCGGGCGAGCGCGGGGGAATCGTTGATGCCGTCGCCGACCATGCCGACTGTTTTGCCGGTGTCCCTGAGCGAGCGGACCTCTGCTTCCTTGCGGTCGGGCAGGACATTGGCGATGACACGGTCGATGCCGACCTTGGCCGCGATCGCCTCCGCGGCGGCCCTGCTGTCGCCGGTGAGCATGACCGTTTCGATGCCGAGGTCGTGGAGCCGTCGAATGGCCGCGGCCGCGTCGGGCTTCTCCTCGTCCGAAACGGCTGCCGCGCCCGCGATGCCGCCGTCCACCTCGATGACGATCGCGGTTTTGCCTTCCCCGGAGAAGCGGTCCAGGGACGCGGTGATGTCGGCGTGCGTTTCTATCGTGTCTTCGAACCAGCCGGGTTTGCCGACCCTGACCGCATGTCCCCCCACACGCGCCTCGATACCGAAACCTTCCACGGAATTGACGTGTTCGGGATCAGCGAGTTCGAGGCCGCGCGACACCGCTCCATCCACGAACGCCCGCGAGACGGGATGCTCCGATCCCTGTTCCGCCGAGGCGGCCAGGGTGAGGGCCCGGTCGTCCTGTCCCTGCGCGGGGACCCAGTCTGTGAGAGTCGGTTCACCGCGCGTGATGGTGCCGGTCTTGTCGAACATGACGGATGTCAGCCGGTGCGCCGTTTCGAGGGTTTCGCTGTTGCGGAAGAGAATGCCCATGGCAGCGCCCCTGCCGGTGCCGACCATGACAGCCGTGGGCGTGGCGAGGCCCAGTGCGCACGGGCAGGCGATCACCAGTACGGCGACCATGCGGATCATGGCGGGAACGAACGCGCCGCCTATGGCCCACCAGAGCGCGAACGTGACCAGGGCGATCAGGATCACCGCCGGCACGAACACGGCCGCGACCCGGTCGGCTATGCGCTGGATGGGAGGCTTGCCGCTCTGGGCCTGGCGGACGAGGCGTATCACCTGTGCGATGGCGGTGTCGGAACCAACCCCCGTGGCGCGGAGTTTCAGAAGGCCCTGACGGTTGACCGTGGAGCCGAACAGCGTGTCACCCGCCGTCTTGTCCACCGGTATGGGTTCGCCGGTCATCATGCTCTCGTCGACACTCGAAGCGCCGGCGGCCACCACACCGTCCACGGGAATGCGCTCGCCCGGACGCACGACAACGATATCTCCCACGATCACCCGGTCGGCGGGAACTTCGATTTCCCGGCCATCACGCTCGACACGGGCGGTTTTCGGGGCCAGGTCCATGAGCGCCCTGATTGCACGGGAGGTTTTTCCCTTGGCGCCGGCCTCGAGCAGTTTGCCCAGCTTGATGAGTGTGATGATGACGGCGGAGGTCTCGAAATACACATGCCCTCCCACACCGGCGAACAGGATGACCGCAATCGAATAGACATAGGCAGTCGTGGAACCCATGGCCACGAGCACGTCCATGTTGGCGCTGCGGTTGCGCAGGCTTTTCCAGGCGCCCGTATAGAATCCGAGGCCGGTGTAGAACTGGACAGGGGTGGCGAGGGCGAAGAAGAACCAGTTCACCCACGGGTCATGGGCCCAGGCGCCGATGAGGGAGAAATCGCGGAGCATGCTGAGAACGAAGAGGGGCACGGTGAAGAGAGCGCCTGCAATGAACGATCGTTTTTCACGGGCGATCTCGCGGGCGCGCTCCCTGGCTTCCTCGTCGGCGGCATCCTCATCGCCGGAGGGAACGACCAGACGGTATCCCGCATCTTCCACCGCGGCCGCCAGGTCCTCGATGCCGGCCTCCCCGGGATCGAATGTCACGGAGACGCGCTCGTCGGCGAAATTGACCGTCGCCGACTTCACGCCGGAGACTTTTTTGCTCAAAGCCCGTTCCACCGCGGCTGCGCAGTTCGCACAGGTCATGCCGATCACCGGCAGATCAAGCTGTTTGGTTTCCCCTTTTTCTTCCATGTCCACACCCCGCATTCATTGCCTATTCAGGAGGATACCCGATCTCTTCCAGCAGTTCCTCTATGCCCTTCCAGTCTGCGGGCTGGTCCCAGACGATGGTGACCGACTTCGTGTCGGGGTCGCCCTCGACCGCCGAAACTCCCGCCAATTCGCCAACTTCCCGTTGAATCGATCGTATGCAATGTTCGCAGCTGATGTTCGGAATAGTCACTGTCTTTCGTTCCATTATTATGTTCCTTTCGTTTCGGGTTCATTGATTGAACGCATGCATAAACAAAAAGTTGCCGCTGGAAAGGACCCGTTCCAGCGGCAACCGGAAAACCTGTGGAGGGAAGCGCCCTCAGTTCTCGTTCAGGACATGCTCGTCGTATTCGATCTCGAACCGCAGTTTGTGTTTCGCCTCCTCCTGGGCGAGGAAACGGAAGAGATCGCCGATCTTTTCGTCCCTCGTTGACTCGGACAGGTCGGAATAGAGCTTGAACGCCTTCTTTTCGCGTTTCATTGCCAGCATGAGGGCGTGCTGGTAGTCCATGTCGTCCCCACGGTCGTCGAGAACGATGTACTCGGCGATCTTGAGGTCCATGACCTTTTCAGGATGCGGATCGAAGGACCCGCCGTCCCTGACTTCCTCGAGCTTTCTTTTGTGCCCCAGTTCCTCGTCGGCGAACTGCTCGAAGATTTCCTTCATCTGCTCGTTTTTCATGCGCCCGGCGAGTTCGGAGTAGAAGGTGTGGGACTCCTCCTCGTTGCGAATGGCGAAATTCAGGATTTCCTCGATTGCCTGCGGTGCGGTGGACATGTTCTCCTCCATGAACGGTTCCCGTTATCATTCTTTGTTTTAAAAATACACATTACGGGCCCGGATATCAAGCAGAAGTGAAGACCTGACAATCCCATATATTGAACAGCCATGCACGATGGGACCGTTCTGGGCGGGAAACATCTCCCTGAAACGTTCAAAAATCAACCCCCTGGCCCCTTCTCATGAGTCTTCAAGAGATACTATGGTATAGGAAAGGTGTTTTGGAGGCAATAAAAAGAGGCTACCC
>CAYNWJ010000521.1:0-3005 GCA_964400815.1 uncultured bacterium | reverse complement strand
CACGTTCACGTGGGGCTTCGTCCTTTCGAATTTCTCCTTCGCCATCTGGAATCCCCTTGCGATTTCACCTTTGAATGATTCTTCGTGCTCTTTTTTTACGCTCTATGCAATCTGGAGCCCACAACCAGACTCGAACTGGTGACCTCATCCTTACCAAGGATGCGCTCTACCTCCTGAGCTATGTGGGCCTCCGTAATTCCGGGAATCTCCGAACCCGAAAATGGAGCGGGAAACGAGACTCGAACTCGCAACTTTCACCTTGGAAGGGTGACACTCTACCAATTGAGTTATTCCCGCTCTCCACGAATTCGGCTCACAACGGTATCCGCCGGAAGGACAAAACAATCCCCCCGGCTTTTACCAGATTTGCAATATACTATTTATCGCCGGAAAAGTCAAACGGAATTTTGGGGTCGTCACGCGCCGGTGGTTTACGGCGCATCTCCGGAGCGTGGGGGCTATTCAGTAGGATAATCGGGCGGGGCGTCCACATCGATCGCCGCCGGATCGATGGTTTCTTCGAACAGGCGGCCGCATACATCGGCGAGAATCGTTTTCGCCTTCGACGGTCCGCCGCAGAATCTCGGCTCGAGCGCCAGGCTGACTGCGCCCGCGTTGACGGCGAGCGAGCGGATGAAATCAGCGGGCATCAGGTCGTCATAGTGTGTCGACTGGCAGGGAGTGAAAAACTCTCCCGCATAGATCTCCGGGGTGAACGGCATGGTATACCTGCGCCAGGAAAACGTGAAAAAGTCCAGATCGAAATCCACCAGACAGCGCCGCCCGAACGACGGGGAGCCGGGACGGTCCGGTGTCCAGCCGAGAATGTCCCAGAGGCCGTCCGCAAACGTTTCGTGACCATCACAGGCAAGGGCCCCCTTGTAGGACATCTCCGCCGCCGGCCCCCCCAGATGGAACAGCCGGTGGAGAAGGCCGCGCGAATCCTCGTATGCCGTGACATACGGCCCCTTGTCGTCGTCCTCTCTCGATCCGAACTGGACCGCGTCCCCGATGAGACCGAGTTCCATGCCCGCGGTGATCCAGTCATCGTCGCGGGGCGAGAGGCTGTATTTGACCAGGATCAGAAGCTCGTCCAGCGATCCCGGCTCACGGCGCGCGAATGCTCCCAGGTTCCCCTCGCGGTCGAGCGGGGCGAGGGCGTCCTTGTGACGGTCGAAGGTGACGAGGGTGGCGGGAATGTCGAGGCGCCCCTCACCGGCGGCGGCGAAGAGAACGGGCAGCGTCCATCGATGGTCCCTGAACACGACCGCAGGCGTCCCGAACACCGTCTGGACCGGATGGGGATATATCGTGGGCGCGGCTGCACGAAGAACGCCGAACGGTGTCGTGCCGTCCATGGGTCGCCTCTGCGAGGTTACGGTCACATTGCAGTGGATGCGGGAGGTTCAGGCGCTTCCGCCGGGCCTCCAGGGATAACGGCTGAACTGCTCCTCCCAGCACAATTCATCCATCGCCGCAGCCCGGGCATTCGACCGGCGGCGGACAAGCCCCCCGCGATCGGCCGTCATGGCATTGAGCGTGTCCGCGATGCCTTCCGGTGTTACAGCTCCGAAGATGTCCCCCATGTCATGTTTCCCGATGATCGACCGGAGAAATGGCAGGTCGCTTCCCGCTATCGCCAGGCCCGCCATGGCATAGTCGAACAGCTTGTTCGGCGACGTGTACACCAGGTTGAGCGTCACATCGTGAAAGGGCATCACACCGATATCGTGTCCGGCGAGAATGCGCATGATATCGCCGGGATCGTATTTCCCGGTGAAGAATACCCTGTCCCCGATGCCCTCGTCCGCCGCGAGTCGGGCCAGCCCCCCCTCCAGGGGACCGTCTCCCGCCAGCGTGAGCGTGCCGTTCACGACATGATGGAACGCCAGCACCAGCTCCCTGAGCCCCCGAAACGCCTGAAGTTTCCCGAGATATATTATGCGGACGGGATCGTTGACATGGTCCGTTTCGATGCCCTCCCGGCGCCGGTACGGGCAGTTCATGACAACGGCGGGCCGGCTGCCGAGACCGTACTGCTCCCGGAGCCGTTCCGCGATGAGGGGATTGACGGTGACCACATGATCCGCGCGGGCGACACCATCGGCTTCCATGCGGCGGATGGCCTCGTTCGGCGCGCTCCCGTGAACGCCGATCCCCGCCCAGTATTCGTGGGAATCGTAGAGCAGTTCACGCGCCGCCCCGGAGCGCTTGAGCGCGGCCCCGGCGGACAGGGTGTCCACATCGTTGGCGTGAACGAGATCGAACGACCCGCAGTCGAAGGTCCGGACCATCGCCCGCCGTATACGCTCGTTCTGACGGTCGAAATGCCTGTAATTCATGGCGAGCAGGGTGTTCCTGATCGCGGCCCGGAACGGCGACGACGGCACATGCTCGTGACCGCCGGCCATCGCCCCCGCCGCTCCGGCCGGGAGAACGGCCTGCAAACGCCGATAGATGCGCTTGACAATGAACTCCCGGCGGTGGGGGAAACGGACGATCCCGAATCCGCCGCATGTCTCGCGCTCCGGCCGCAAAGAAGGGTTCGTGCAGGCGACGGTCACGCCGGCGCCCGCCTCCACGAGGGATGTGCAGGTCCGGAATACACGGGGATCCTCGAGCACCTCCCCGATCAGGAGCACAAGGGCCCTGCCGGTTGTACGGTTCGCGGTCATGGTTCGGTCTTCCGGTTGGAAACATGTCGCCGGCCACGGGATGTCCCGCCTACCATCGCCGGTCCCGACGGTCCTTGCGAATGACGGTGATGCCTGTTTCCGGATCGATGTTCCCGGGACGGATGGTAAGGGTGTCGTGGTCCAGCTGTGACGCTCCCACAGTCCCCTCGATGGCGAATTTCATGGCGCGGATGTCAGGAGAGGATATCCTGATATCGAGGTCGCGCGGGAGGGTCAGGCCGCGAATACGCCACATATCGCGGCCGAATTCCAGCTTCTTCAGCGCCTGTTCACGGGCGAGCCACCACTGGGCCAGCTCGCCGCCCGTCA
>CAYNWJ010000520.1:0-3006 GCA_964400815.1 uncultured bacterium | reverse complement strand
CGGCGCCCGTCAGGGACACTATAGCACACGGAAGACGAATCCGGTTGTGAAACCCGCCTTGCCCAGAACCTCCGCGAATGTGACGTCCTCCTTGTCCATGGGTCGCCACCAGCCGACCTTTTCCTTGATGATGCTCCTGCCGGTGTGCATCACCCTGCGTGAGGGGATGGTGGGAAGGCCGTCGGCGTAACAGTTGCTGAAATAGGTGCCGTCCTCGGCAAGTGCATCCAGGTTCGGCGTCTTGATACGGCCGCCGCTGTTGAACCCCAGATAATCCCATCTGAAGGTGTCGCAGATGAGAACGATGATGTTCAGGCCGTTGGAAGCACTCACTTCCACTTCGTCCGGGAGTTTTTCTTTTGTGAGGGGACCGGTGAATTCGGGCCGTTTTTCCGCCTGTTGCCCTTGAGCTCCGGCGTCGTTCGGGATGAGAGCCCCGGCGCCCATGCCCGCCATAGATCCGATGAAATGGCGCCGGTCGAGCCGCTTTTTCTTGTGGGAATCCATGTTTCGCCTCCGGTTGCCGTTCAGTTGCCGTCAATATCCACGCTCGCGGGCGATGACCGCCATACGGGCGTTGTGGTCCTGCGAGACCTTGAGGGCGCCGTTGAAATAGATGGCCGGTGTGTTGCCGGTCCGTTCGATGATACCCATGGCCAGTTCCACGCTCATCACCCAGAGGATCGAGGTCGCCAGGCTTCCGGATGTGGGGCAGACCTTGCGTTCGAACCCGGGAACGGCGAAGAGGCCGTAGGTGTCCATCATGCGTCCCACATGCACCTCGGTCTCCTTGTAGACGGCCCTGCCCTCGGGAAGCCTATAATTACGGGTGACGGGACCGATCGAAGCGATGCGCATGCCGCGCCGCTTCATTTCGTCGAGATTCTTCAGGTCGGCCTCGTCGTCCGGTTCATAGGTCCCCATGATGACACAGTCGTTCGAGGTTCCCTGTATCTTGCCGTCGGAAAGGCCCTTGGCGAAGAGAAACCCGCCGCGCCGTCCCACCGCTTCGCCGGCCAGGGACTCGTAGTGCCTGCTGTAGAAATAGACGTTGCCTCCCGCAGTCAGGGTATCCACCGCCATGTCCGCCATCTTCTTGATGTTGCCGTATTCCGACCTGATCATGGAGAGCTGGCGCAGGACGGTGTCGAAATATGTGTCCATGACCGGTTC
This sequence comes from uncultured bacterium, assembly GCA_964400815.1. Classification (GTDB taxonomy): domain Bacteria; phylum Latescibacterota; class Latescibacteria; order Latescibacterales; family Latescibacteraceae. The sequence goes on along the minus strand of CAYNWJ010000520.1, from coordinate 1,833 downwards.
TCCCAGGTCGATCCAGGATACATTGTCGCCGGAGAGCGGTTCCTCGTCACCCTCGACCGGGGCGGAAATTCCCTTTTTGGCGAGGATGCGACAGGCGTCGGCGGTCATCATCCACAGAATGGTGCCGTTAAGGGGACCGGATTCTGGCGCGAGCGGAGCGGGGGAGCCGGGTATCTTCACCTGGGCGCCGATATGGTCGATATTGGTATCGATCCAGATGTCGGCGAAGGGACGGATTTTGAGCGCGGCGATGTCGGGAACGATCAGGTCCGAGCGTTCGAGATCGCCGCCCCATGGCGAAGGGCCGCCCACGATGAACAGGTCACGCTTCTCGAGATCGGCGATATAGCCAGCCGGCCAGGGGAAATTGGCCAGCACCAGATCACCGTCCTCGACCCTGTCGAAATCGTATCCGGGGACGAGGAAGGCGGGCTTGCCATTACGGTCTGGAAAGAGGTCCGAACCGTTTGTGTGGCCCAGATCCCAGCAGCTCCAGATGTTACGGCCGTCCTCGACGGCGCGGGCGATGACATAGGCGCCTTCGAGAATGTTCTCCATCTGGTGGGCGCGCACCCACTCGACCATCGAGGTCACACGGTCCACGTAGGTCATGCCGTAAGGCTGGTCCGGGCCGGCCGGGCCTTTCGGGCTCATCATCTTCTGCGCCTCCGCTGCCGGGTCCAGTGCCGCCATGCCGGCGAAACCGAGCGGAAGGGATCTGAGCATGTCGCGACGTTTCATTGTCTTTTCCTCCGGTTGAATCGTTGTATTTCAAGATATTATTTATACCGTATGTAGGTGGCTGTCACTCGATCCCCAAATCCCCCAGGGAATCACGGTTCAGAATGAACTCGATGACTTCCTCCGGTATTTTCGGCAGGGGAGAGCCCGCCACGACGGCGTTGACATTGCGTACGCCCGCGACCGACTCTGACGGTTTCGTAAACGGGAAATCGCTGCCGAAAAAAACCTTTTTCCAGGTACCGTACTCAACGAGAAGCTGCATGGTGTTGTAGAACTGCCAGGGACGGTAGTACAGGGCCGACAGGTCGGCGTACACATTGGATTGCCGTCTGATGACCGCGATGGCCTCGCCCGACCAGGGATGGCCCAGATGGGCGATCACGATCTTCAGGTCGGGAAATTCGATGGCGGCCTCGTCCATGTGTATCGGGCGCGCGTATTCCAGGGGCCATTCGTGGGCGAAGGTGGCGGCCATGTGGATCACGATGGGAAGATTGTGTTTCTGCGCATATGCATAGATCAGCTTGAAGCGGTCGTCCAGGGGATGCACGCCCTGATAGATGGGGCCGAGTTTGATCCCCTTCGCGCCGAGGTCCTGGTGGGTGCGTTCCAGCTCCTCCATGAATCCGGGCTCCCCGGGGTTGAGACTGGTGAAGAATATCAGCCGCTCGGGTGCGCGGTCCACCTGCTTCCTGACCGCTTCGTTGGGTACGTTCATGCCGGTGCTCCGCATGCCGAAGACCACGGCCCTGTCCACTGCGGCGGTGGCTTCGAGGTGCTCGTCGGCGGTGAATTCGAACTTACCGAAAACCCCGCCCGCATTCTCGGCGTTCGAAACCGACTGTGCGCTGATGTCGGAAGGTGTCCAGAAATGGGTGTGGATGTCGATGATCATTGCGATATTATTCCTCGTCGGTTGTGTGTTGGACGGTTTGAGACGTCAATGAAAGATGTTGCAAGATAGGTGATGTCCGGAGAGGGCGCAAGAGGCGAAGGAAGAACCGGCGATTTCCCCATTTTCCGGCACAAACGTAATATTTCGAGGCTTTTCAGTTTCTGAACCGGGATTTTCGGGATTACGGGATGAAC
>CAYNWJ010000519.1:0-3028 GCA_964400815.1 uncultured bacterium | reverse complement strand
ATATATATGGGCTCGATACGGTTCGCGTACATGTCAATCACCGCGATGCTGCTCTTCCAGTCGACCGTGGCGGCGCAGGTCCCCGAATATACGGCCATGAAGACCGGTTCGCACATGATCATGGATGGCATCCTGGACGAACCGGCATGGGAGAAGGCCGCGCCGGTCGGGCCGTTCCGGTTCCAGTGGTACGAGTCCGGCGAGAAGGAGCAGACCGAAGCGAAGATGCTCTGGGACGACGAACGCATCTATTTCTCGTTCCGCTGCGATGACAGGCATATCGCCGCCGGGCATTTCACACACAATACCGGTGTCTCCCGCGACGACTGCTGCGAGGCATTCATCAGCCCCGTCCCGGAGGGCCCCGAGCGGACGGACTATATCAACTACGAGATCAACTGCATCGGGACCTGGCTCGCAGGCTACCACGCCCGTTCCCGCGACAGGAACTTCCGCTGGGAGGACTGCCGCGGTCTCAGGATCGGCCGCTCCATCGATGGCACCTGCAATGACGACAGCGACACCGACGAGGGATGGGTGCTCGAGTTCTCCGTGCCGTGGGAGCATTTCGGGGAATTCGCCGCCGACTTTCCTCCCGCAAACGGACAGGTCGTGTATATCGGCCTCCACCGCTGCGGCGGAAAGACCAATCCCCAGTACAGCCAGTGGTCCCCGTCACAGACCGAGCGTCCGAACTTTCACCAGCCGCTCGATTTCGGCAGGGTGATCTTCTCCACGAACACCATCAGATAATACGCATAGACCACCATGACCGTTCGAAGGAGGCCGAACACATATGAAACTGACACGAACAACGGGCATCATTCTGCTGTCGATCCTCTCTCTCTCGGCGACCGCACTCGCCGCTCCGCCGGAATATACGGCGATGAAGACGGGTTCGAAGATGATCATGGACGGCATTCTGGACGAGGCCGCATGGGAGAAAGCCGAATCTGTCGGGCCCTTCGAGTTTCCGTGGTACGAGTCCGGGGAGAAAGAGCAGACCGTGGCGAAGGTCCTCTGGGACGACGAGCGCATCTATTTCGCCTTCACCTGTGACGACAAGCACATATCCGCCGTACACTACACCCACCAGGACCCGGTGTCCCGTGACGACTGCTGCGAGGCCTTCATCTGCCCCGTGCCCGAGGGACCGGAACGGACCGACTACATCAACTATGAAATCAACTGCCTCGGTACCTGGAAGGTGGGCTACCACGCCCGTTCACGCGACAAGAATCTGGGCGACTGGAACGACTGCAAACACCTCGAAATCGGCCGATTCATCACCGGCACCTGCAATGACGACAGCGACATCGACGAGGGGTGGGTGCTCGAGTTCTCCGTTCCCTGGGACCATTTCGAGGAGTTCGCCGCCGATTTCCCGCCGGAAAACGGTCAGGCCATCTACCTGGGCCTCCACCGCTGCGGCGGAAAGACCAACCCCCAGTACAGCCAGTGGGCGCCATCCCAGACCGAACGGCCCAATTTCCACAGACCCGAGGATTTCGGAAAGGTGACCTTCTCGACGCGGGTGGTGCGGTAGGATTTCTGTACAGAAATTATCTTGATTGCGGGAAAGAAATTCCGAGGAAGAAGAAATAGTATGGCATTAATTCGATATTTTATTATCTTATTACTGCCGTTCTTGGTGCCGTCCATCGCTGCGGCTGAACCGCATGACTACGACCTCCCCGGCGTCACCATCCACGGCATGGTGACCGCCACGGACGGTACTCCCCTGCCGGCAGCGAAGCTGGAGCTGTCAAACGGTGCAAACAGCATAGAGCGTCGGCACATACCGGATGATCGTGCCCGCCGGACTGGTGACTTCTGTGGAATCCGGCACATCAAATCCTCCCGAAACCTTCATGCTCCACCAGAACCACCCCAATCCGTTCAATCCCGCCACCACGATCATCTATGAACTGGCAAAGCCCGCCCATGTGCGCCTCGAGATTTTCAACATCACCGGTCAGCTCGTCAGCGTCCTGGGCAACGGCGAACGGAATGCCGGCCTCCATCACCTGACCTGGAACGGCCGCGACGACAGGGGGGCTTCCGTTGGTGCGGGCGTCTACCTCTATCGTCTGGCGGCGGACGGTGCGGCAGAGACCCGTAAGATGCTCCTGCTGGATGGCGGCGCGCCGGGAACCGGCGGATCGGGAAGCCTTCCCGCGGCCCGGATGCCGAAACCCGCGATCAATACGCCGCCGTTGACCCTGACCGTCACCAGGGACGGGTACATGCCCTTCAGGATCGACAATGTTTCCCTTCCGGAACCCGGCGGTGAACTCGAGCTGAACATCGTCCTGGAGCCCGATTTCACTCCCGGCGACTTCTTTCCTCTCGCACTCGGGAACTCGTGGACCTTCGTCGCGACCACCGCGTCCACCATTGACTTCAACAAACGGTGGATTCCCCCGGAAACATTCGTCGAGGAATGGTCGACCGCCATCGTCGACACCATGCGGGCCGGCGGCAGGCTCTACCATGTGTTCGACGACTACACACCACTGGTGCCTGCCCTGTCACTGAGCCGCGTCGGCCGCCCCGCTGTCAGAACCACTGAACAGGGCGATGTGGCTCTTCTGGTCTCCGCGGACGGCGGGGAAGAGATTCTCTATCGCTTCTCCGATACCGATTATTATTACGGGCCCCGGCTCGACAACGGACACGAGACCATCGAGGCCGAATGCGCCGTCTTCACTCCCGCGGGAAGCCACCTTGATTGCAGAAGACTGAAAATAACATATGGCGGTGTCGAATTCGAAGTTGATTTCAGCAGGAGCGCGGGACCGGTCTTCTTCACATCGGAGTGGGACGGCGCTCTGACCTTTCTGGAAAAGGCCACGATCGGCGGAAAGCGGATCGGCGTCGCCCGGGACGCCCGTTCGGGTGACGAAATCACCGATGCCGATATGACCGAAGTGTACCGCCTGCTCATGGACCCGTGGTGGTTCGAAGACCGGACCACATTCGGACGGTATTTCCTCTATACATCGAATCCGAGCGGTGATTTCGTCTT
>CAYNWJ010000518.1:0-3028 GCA_964400815.1 uncultured bacterium | reverse complement strand
AAAAGACCCCCCTCGGACTTCGTCCGGTCCCCCGCTCCGAGGGGGGACGCCCGGACTGCGGGAGTTGCAGTACCCCCCCTCACCAGTCGAAAGGCCTGAGATTGCCCTGCGTGACACGCGGCCAGTCGTCGGTGCGGAAGGGCGAGGCGGGCAGACCGGCGGCGTTGTAGAGGCTGCAGTCCGGGAAGTCGTCCCAGGCGTAACGGACAGCGTGGGGGTGCGGGACATCGGGGCTGGAGAGGATGACGGTCCCGCCCTCGATGGAAGCCCGCGCGGTGTGCCACATACGGTCTGCTCCGGCGATCTCGAAGCCCCGGGGGCCGCCGCCGCGCGCCGTGAGGCCGGATGCGTGGGAGAATGACACGACCGCCGTGCCGCCGCGTATGTCCAGGGAGCTGAACAACGGGCCCGAATGCTCGATGTCGAGGCCATGGGCCAGGCGTTTCGCGGCCAGGGCGGCGCGGAGGCCCACGTCGCGCTTGTTCTTCGGGTGTATGTCGTCGCGCTCGCCCAGATCGATGGTGACCGCGAGGGCCGTATTCGGCAGATCGAGGGCCATGAGCTGGGCCTCCCTGAGATCGGGCCAGAAGCCGCCGTCCTTGGGCGAATAGGGGTTGGTGTCGGTCTCCCAGTTGGCGAGCTGTATGACGATGAAGGGGAAGGTCCCCTGTCCCCAGGCGTCGCGCCAGCTGCGGATCATGGCCTTGAGCAGGGTGCGGTACTGGTAGCCGCGCTGGGTGTTAGACTCCCCCTGGTACCAGACGGCCCCCCTGATGCCAAAGGGGATCATCGGGTGTATCACGGCGTTGTAGATGACCGATGGGAAATCGGAGCGCGAGGCGCCGCGGGGCGCCCAGGGCCGTTCCACATCCGTCCGGCCTTCGGCTTCAGCCTTCTTCCAGGCCTCGTTCCGTCTCTCGAATTCTGCGCGGGCGCGGGGATAGTCGGCGAGCATCTCCTCACGGCGGACCAGTATGGGGCTCAGCAGGGGATGGGCGCCGAGGGTCCCGCGCGGGGTCCAGTCCTCCGCCTGTGTGCCGCCCCGGGAGGCGTTGATCAGCCCCACCGGAACGCCGAACTCCCCGTGCAGGTCGCGCCCGAAGAAGAAGGCCGCCGCCGAGAGGTCAGCGGCCGTTTCCGGGGAGCACACAACCCATTCCTGCACGCCGCCGGGGAAATCGTCCAGGGGCGTTTCGCTCCTCTCCCGCCGGATGGTCACCATCCTGACCGCGGGGAGACGGGTGTCGCCGATATCGCCGCCGCCGCCCATCCGCCCGATGGTGAACTGCATGTTCGACTGCCCGGAGCACAGCCAGACATCGCCCACCATGACATCGGCGAACCTGAGCGCGCCGTCCGCGCCGGCCACCGTCATCTCGTACGGTCCCCCGGCCTCCATGGGGTCGAGCCTGAGCGACCATTTCCCGCCGGGATCCGCTGTGGCGCTCTTCGCCGCGCCCCCGATGGTGACCGTGACACGCTCGCCGGGGGAGGCCGCACCCCAGACCGGCGCCTCCATGCCGCGCTGGAGCACCATGTGATCGGCGAATATCCCCGGCAGCGAAACCTCGGCGAAGGCCGCCGCCCCGCAGCAGACCAGCGCCGCGAACAGCATGACCGCCGCCCTTCTCGTCCTGACCATCGTTCGTCCTTCTGTTACGGGTTCGACAGCGTTATCGGTGTGGGATGTATACTATGGAACGCGTGAATCCGTGTCAACGTTTTCCTGGGGGTTTTTCGATGGTCCCTGCGAAGAGACCCCCCTCGGACGTTCCGTCCGGTCCCCCGCTCAAAGGGGGGACGGAGGAGGATGTCACGAATGTGAAAGGGGGTGCGTGCCGATGACCCCACGGTCACCCGTATATCGTCACTCCCACCGTGCGGGCGGTTTCCTCTATGTAGGCCTTCGCCGGCGGGTACTGGTCGGCGGGGAAGTGTTCGAGCATGAGGGTGCGCGGCCATGAGAGGCGGCTGAGCCGCGCCAGATAGGTCCCGTAATCCTGTAGGCCCTGTCCCGGCGGCACCTCGACCAGGTCCACGAGCATGCGCGGGTTGAGGCGGAAGTCCTTGGCGTGCGCGCCCACGATCTCCTCGCCGAGGAGGTCGAACACCTCGTCGATCAGCTCCGTGGAATGGTAATAGGTCGCAAGCGATATCATGTTGGTGACGTCCAGCACGCATTTGCAGCGGGGATCGGCCACATCGTCGATGATCCGCCGTGTCGCCAGGGGGCTGTCCACCGCCGTGGTGATGCACTGCTCCATGCCCCAGACGGTGGTGAAGCCCGCGGTGTCGTTCAGTATCCGCCTGATGCTTTCCACCGAGCGTTTCCAGGCCTCGCCGGTCCAGTTGTCGGGGTGCATGAGGGTGTGCATGGCATAGTCGCCGGGGGCCATGCTGCCGGTGATGCCGGTGATGGAACGCACGCCGGCGCGTTCGGCCGCCTCGAAGGTCTCCGTGACATGGCGTATGTTCTCGCGGCGCTTGCGCTCGTCGGGATGGATGAGATTGGTCCAGACCATGATGTCGTAGAAATCGACGTCGAACTCCGCAAGCGCCTCCTTCAGCCCGGCGATCTCGGTGTCCGAAGCCTTCAGCCAGCCGTTGCGCACCCCCATGCGCGAATGGCCGTTCGCCGCCGTATAGCCACGGTCCCGTATGCGCTTCACCATGCCCCGTATGTCCCCGTCATCAGGCCTGTTCAGCATGGTGTCGGCGGACATGCAGGCCAGACGCACCGGGGTGGGGCCCGGTTCGGTAGTGCGCACATAATCCTTGTTCGCCGAGGGTCCCCACCAGGACTTATCGGCGCCCGGGCCGTCCGGTCCGGTTTCCCGCCGCCCGTCCTTCCCGCATGACGCCGCCATTGCCGCCGCACCGCCGCTGAGCGCCAGGGCCCTCCTGCGTGTGTATGTACCGTCCATGTTCATGCTCCTTGTGTGTGTGAGGAATGGGGGGAGGGTCTGTCTTATATTTCTCAGAACTCATCCCCCGGCCCCTTCTCTTAAGTCTTTAAGAGATACTATGG
>CAYNWJ010000517.1:0-3029 GCA_964400815.1 uncultured bacterium | reverse complement strand
TTGTCGATGGCGTATTGTATCGCCTTCCGCACGAGGCGTTTCGAACCGGTGGCGCTGATGGGTTTGATGCCGAGGCCCGAGTCCGGCCTGATGGCCACGCCGAACTGTTCCTCGATGAACTCCCTGAGCATCTTCACCTCTTTCGAGCCCCGGGCCCACTCGATGCCGGCATACACGTCCTCGGTATTTTCGCGGAAGATGACCACATCCACCTTTTCCGGCTCGCAGACCGGGGAGGGCGTTCCCTCGAAAAACCTGACCGGCCGCACGCAGGCGTAGAGGTCCAGCTTCTGGCGGATGGTCACGTTCAGGCTGCGGAAACCGCCGCCCACCGGGGTGGTGAGGGGGCCTTTGATGGCCACGATGAATGCACGGATGGTGTCGAGCGTTTCATCGGGCAGCCATTCGCCCGTCGCCTCGTGCGCCTTTTCGCCCGCCAGGATTTCCGTCCAGGCGATGTGTTTCCCGCCGCCGTAGGCTTTCGCAACCGCGGCGTCGATGACCGTTTTCGCCGCATGCCAGATGTCCGGCCCGATGCCGTCGCCCTCGATGAAGGGGATGATCGGGTTGTCCGGCACGACGAGCTTCTCGTTCTCGATGACGATGGGTTCTCCGCCGGTTTCTTCGATGATCTTGTTCGCTTCCACTGCGTGCTCCCTGTTCTATGGTATTGATGGTATTTTTGTATGCCATTGTTGTATGCCTTATAAGATGAGCCTTCTCATCCCTCGAAATGGAAATCCCCGTGCTTTTTCAGATGCTCCACCAGACCGCCGTCGGCCAGGATCGTCCGCATGATGCCCGGCAGCGGGGGAAAGGTCAGGGTGAAATCCTTCGTCAGGTCACGCACCGTTCCCGCGGCCAGATCGACCTCGAGCTCGTCTCCGGCTTCGATGTCCGACGTATCGCACTGTATGACCGGCAGGCCCACGTTGATGGCGTTACGGTAGAAAATGCGCGAAGGATGTGGCGAGCACCGCGGACACACCGGCGAGTTTGATGATGGTGGGTGCGTGCTCGCGGGAGGAGCCGAGACCGAAATTGCCGCCCGCCACGACCACGTCGCCCGGCCGCACCTTCGATGCGAATTCCGGGTCGGCGTCCTCGAGCACATGCTTTGCCAGCTCGGGCAGATTGGACCGCAGGTGGAACAGCCGACCCGGCGCGATGAGATCGGTGGAGATGTTGTCGCCGAATATCCATGCTTTTCCCTTGTCAGCCATGATTACAGTACCTCCCTCGGATCGGCGATCTCGCCGGCTATGGCGCTTGCGGCGCAGGTTGCGGGACTCGCCAGGTAGATGAATCCCTCAGGATTGCCCATGCGTCCCTTGAAGTTGCGGTTCATTGTCGCCAGGCACTTCTCGCCGTCGCCCAGGATGCCCTGGTGCACGCCCACGCAGGGGCCGCAGCCGGGTGTGTTGACCGATGCCCCGGCGTCGTTGAAAATGGTGAGAAGACCCTCCTCGATGGCCCGGCCGTAAATCTCCCGTGATGCCGGAACGATGATGAGACGGGTCCCGGGATGACGTTTCCTTCCCTTCAGGATCGATGCGGCGACCCTGAGGTCCTCCAGGCGGCCGTTGGTGCAGGTTCCGATGAAGACCTGGTCCATCTTCTCTCCCGCGGCCTCGCTTACTGGCTTGACATTGTCGACACGATGGGGAAAGGCGATCATGGGAACCACCGAACCGGCGTCGATGTCAACCGTGCGTTCGTATTCCGCGTCAGCGTCGGGTGTGATGAGGCGGAAGTCATCCCCGCGTCCCCGGGATTCCAGATAGGCCCGGGTCATGTCGTCCGATGCGAAAAGCCCCGCCTTGGCCCCGGCCTCCACTGCCATGTTGGCGAGGACCATGCGCTCATGATGGGGCATGGCGTCGATGGCCGGGCCGCCGAACTCGAGCGCCTTGTAGGTGGCCCCGTCCGCGCTGATTATGCCGATCAGGTGGAGCATGAGGTCCTTGGCGAAGACGCCTTTCGGGAGTGCGCCGGTCACGTTCACACGGATGGTTTCCGGCACCTTCATCCAGGTCTTTCCGAGGGCTATGGCGACCGCCACATCCGTTGAGCCCATGCCCGTGGAGAAGGCCGCCATGGCCCCGCCGGTACAGGTGTGGGAGTCCGCACCCACCAGGACATCGCCCGGCCTGACGAAGGATTCGTGAATGACCTGGTGACAGACACCGTCGCCGATGTCTGAAAGGTTCGCTCCCGTTTTCCGCGCGAAATCGCGGAGCAGCATGTGGTCGTTGGAGAGTTCCCTGCGGGCGGAGGGAGCGGAATGATCGATGAAAAGCACCGTCCGGTCCGGATTCTCCGCCTGTATCATACCCAACTTTTCGAGCTGGCGCACCGCGAGCGGGCCGGTGCCGTCCTGGGTAAGACAGACATCCACCTTGACAACCGCGAGTTCGCCGGCGCGCAGTTCAGTGTCGGCATGCCCGCTCAGGATTTTTTCAGCGAGTGTGAGTCCCATGTTCGATTCCTTGTCGTATCGTTTGGGTTATGAATGAACGTTTCGTTTCATGTCCGTGCGGAAGTTTCTCCGTCAGTCGCTCGCAGTCCCGATCCATTCCGCGGGGGTTTCACCGGGCGCCATCTCCCGCAGCCATTGTGGATATGCATCGTCGTCGATGACGAACCCTGGATCGATCTCCGCAAGCTTCACGATGTGTTCGAGCGCTTCCTTCCTGTCGTCGTCCGCATATTCCATGGACGCGAGGAACCAGCGCGCTTCCTCGTGTCCCGGATCGGATTCGAGGGCCTTCCTGAATGATTCTTTCGCCTCCCGCCATCCATCGCCTCCCGGTTCGCTGCGCACGAACTGCACTGTTCCCAGGAGATACCGGGCGTGGGCGTTGCCGGGATCGTCCGCAAGCACATTCACCGCCGTTTCCCAGCGGTAATAGGGCAGATGCTGCATGAAGCGCAGTTTCAGGGGAGCGGCGGGCTCATGGTCCTTGAAATGCCAGGTGAGGAGATTGTTCTCCACCATGTATCCCTCCGGCGAGATTTCTTCGAACTGT
>CAYNWJ010000516.1:0-3054 GCA_964400815.1 uncultured bacterium | reverse complement strand
GGGTGACGGGGGGGGGGGTTGGCTGGGCGGGGGGGAGGGTGGGGAGGAGGAGGGAGAGTATACTCAGCATGGTTGTCGTCTCCATGTGTATTGAGAGCCGTGTCAAGTGATCGTGTGATTCAGTTACAGAACCGTCCATGATATATAGCATATGGAATGGGACGACAAAAGGGAAAGAGACATATCATATGATAAATATACCTTGACGGCTAATATCATATGATATATATTATGGGGAATGGAGGAACCATGCCCGAAACATCCGAAACCGACATACTGGCGTTCCTTGCCGAGTTCAAGCGCCTTGTTTCCATCGGGGACTTCATCATTATCGACAGGTTGAAAAACCGGCAGGCCCTGTTGGAGCTGAATATTACAGCCAATCAGCGCAAAGACTATCTGTTGCAGCTCAAAAAGAGCCGGTATTCGGCGGGGCCCGTGCAAGACGAAAAACTCGGCGGCGAGGTATGGATTTTCGGGAAGAATATTTCGGGGAATGAAGTATACATCAAGATCGCGGTAAACACCTGGAATGGCAGGAAGGCTTATTGCATATCGTTTCATATCGCGGAACGGCCCTTTACCTATCCGTTCCGCTGTTGAATGTGTTCAAACCGGGGGTTCAGGACCCATGATGACCCATTGCCCGTATTGCAATGACGAGAGGGAAACAGAAAAGATCAACGAAAAGGAGACCATCGAGGTCCGCGGCGAGGAGTTCGCGGTGGATGTCGAGTTCTACCGGTGCGCCGTCTGCGGCGGCGAGTATGAGCGCGGCGACTCCGATGTCAAGCCTGTCGAGGCCGCTTACCGCCTCTATCGCGAAAAGCACGGCATGGTCCGTCCGGGGGAAATTCGTGATTTCCGCCGCCGGTATCACCTGACCCAGCGTGAACTGGGCGATCTCCTCGGATGGGGCGGGGCGACTCTCAGCCGTTACGAGAACGGCGCGCTCCAGGATGACGCCCACGACCGCATGCTCCGCCTTGTCATGGAGCCGTCCAATCTCCTCGATCTCGTGGAGCGGAACGAAGAGGCTCTTCCGCCGGAAAAGAAAACGAGGCTCGTCGCCCGGCTCGGTGACGAAATGAACGCCTCCACCGAATGCCCGGCCATGCTGGACCGGTTCGATCGTTCTTCAGCGCCCGATATCTTCAACGGGTACCGGCGGTTCGACATTGAGCGCATGAAACAGGCCATACTCTTCTTTACCCGCTCACCCCGGTTCAAGACGGTGTTGAACAAGCTCCTGTACTATGCGGACTTTCTCCATTTCAAACGGGAGGGCATATCCATCACCGGCGCACGGTATGTTCATCTTCCCTACGGCCCGGTGCCCGACAATTACCGGTTGATATTCGACGCGATGGCGGTCGACGGCGAGGTCTCGGTGGAGGAGGTGTTCCATCCCGGCGGCGATTACGGAGGGGAAACCTACCGCGCCGTCACGGAACCGGACCTTGACATCTTTTCACGTTCCGAACGCGAGGCGCTCCACATCATCGAAACGCGGTTCGCAGGATTCACCGCAAAGCGTATCTCGGATGTCTCCCACGAGGAGGAAGGATACAAGAGGACGCGGGACGGGGAGGCCATTTCGTATGGGTTTGCGGGGGGGATGGAAGGTTAGAAGCGGACGGTACCTGATGGCTGGTTCATGTACCAGATGCCCCGGTAGCCCGTGTCCGGGGCGTTGAGGGTGACGGGGGAGGGGGTTGGCTGGGCGAGGGATGTCAGGTACAGGAATAAAGCCACCATATTTTCTGTCCTTTTATATGATTTGTATGCATGTGTTCCCGGGAAAGCTCAGAACTCATCCCCCGGCCCCTTCTCTTTGACACATCTCAAGGTAAGAAATAATTTCATTGGGCATGTTAATTCTCTCAATAAACAATCATTTTTGAATGTGTTTTTTAACTTTTTCAATCACTTCCACGGCCAATGCTGCCATTCTTTCAGCATCGAAATCTGAGACAGTCCCCATGCGGTCGTAACTGCTGACATTCCTTTTTTTTCTCATGGCGTCAAATACGGCAATGGTATTTTCGTCTGCATGGATGGTATGTGCAAGCGATTGAATGGCAATATAATGATGCCGTTCTCTCGATGCTCTATAGCCGGAAAAAGCCAATGCAGCGATCGCCGCTTTGAGAGCGGCACTGTACGCTATTTGCAGCCGCCAGTCAGCGCTCAATCCTTCAACGCGGCAGTTTTCAAGGTCATGGTGAGCGGCATCCAGAAGTTCGGTGATTTCCCCGATGCTGGCTGAATGTTCGGTCACCCATCCGTTCGCAACCCAATCCTTCAATCCCATGCTCTCCCCCCCACCACCATCACCTTCTCCCCCGCCAGCACCCTGTCCACGAAACCGCCGCCGCCCCGTTTTTCCTCGAACTCAGCCTCCGGATAGACCGTGGGATTGATCTCGCGGCCGAGGGCCTTCTGCGCCGGAGCGAGGGCGCGGACAACCTCGTCGAAGCCGACATCGCCCACGACCATGAGATCGATGTCGCTTGCGGGCGTCTCTGAGCCGGCGGCCACTGAGCCATAGACGAATGCCGTGCGGATGGAGGGGGCAAGCGGTTCGAGGGCCGAGCGGAGCACATCGGCGAGACCTGATGTCTTGCGGACGATGCCGCGCAGCTCCTCGAAGACGGGGCAGGAGGGATCGGCCTGGTAATAGACCTCGCGGCCGCCGCGGGTACGGGTGACGATGCCCGCCGCGGCGAGATTTGAAAGCTCGCGATGCACCGCGCCCTGGCCGCCGCCCACGAGCCTGACGATCTGTCGGAGATACCAGGATGCGCCGGGATTGCCGTAGAGCAGGGCGAGCACGGCCCGGCGAGTGTCATTGAACAGGGCGTCCGATATGGGGGAGGATGCTCTCATTTTGGGTGCGTACGCTCCATTATTGGGTGCAATACGTGCAATATAGTGCAAATATAGAGCATGTCAAGTTTTTATTCTCCCCGGGAAACCTCAGAACTCATCCCCCGGCCCCCCCTCTTTCGCGGCGGGAGAGGGGGATGTCACATTCATGTGACAGGGGGTGAG
>CAYNWJ010000515.1:0-3054 GCA_964400815.1 uncultured bacterium | reverse complement strand
GAATGGTACGGTCCTGCCGGAGGAAATCGGCGACCTTTTGGCGCGCGACGATGGCCTGCTGGATGTATTCGCGTTCGTCGGTGCAGAGGATGGGGGTTCCGTGCCTGCGGGCGGTGTCCACGATCTCCCGGGCGGCCTTCATGCTGTAGGCGAAGGGCCGGTTGATGAAAGAGGGAATGCCCGCTTCCAGATAGGGTTTCGTGAGCTGCGGCCACCAGGGAACCTCGTTGAATCCGGCGAATATCATGCCGTCCACCTTGTCCACCATGTCATCGAACCGCCTGACAGCGTCGCACCGGTACTTTCGCGCGAAATCCTCCGCAATTTCCGGCCGCGAGTCCCAGCAGTGGGTGATTTTCATGCGGGTCGTTCTGCCATAGGCCCACCGGTCGGGTTCCGTGGGATTGATCATCGGCGCCCAGATGCTGTAATTCATGTGGCTGTTGTCTCCGAGGGCGACCGCGCCGACCCGTATCAGGTCGGATTTCGGAGCTTCGGATTCTCCGGCGGCGTATGCGGCCCCCGCACCTGCCGCCATTCCGCCGCCTGCAACGGCGGCTTTCCCCATGAAGGACCTGCGGTTCGAAGCTTCATTCATTCCGGCGCTCCCCTGAAACGCGTTTCGCGCACGAAGTTCGGCGCTGATCGTATAGGGTATAGATACGAATGATCGGAAGGGAAAAAAAGCGAAAAACCATCAGACGGGCGTATTGCTTTCCGGGACGGGGAAAACGAAGCGGGCGGTCGTCCCGTTGTCATGCAGGATGGCGAGTGAACCTTCGAGCTGTTTGACCGCGAGCAGGTGAACGATCTTCAGGCCCAGGGTGTCGGCCGTTTCCGGATCGACCGGATGGTCCATGCCGATACCGTCGTCCGCAACGCGTATTTCCGCCTGGCCGCCATCGAGACGTTTGAGGCCCACCTTGAGCGATCCACGCCGGCCGCCGGGAAAAGCGTGCCTGTAGACATTGCTGACGAGTTCATTGACGATCAGACCGCAGGGAATGGCCATGTCGAGGGGAAGGAACACATCGTGAACCTCGAGCGTTGTCCCGATGTCCCGGTTTTCTCCATACATGGACGCCAGACCGTTGACGATCTTTCTGACACAGTAGCTGAAATCTATCATGGCGAAATTCTCCGACTGGTACAGGACCTCGTGAATGACCGACATCGCCATGATGCGGTTGATCGTCTCGAGCAGGACATCGCGGCGTTCCGGCTCCCGCACCCGTTCGAGCTGAAGGTTCAGGAGACTGGTGATGACCTGCATGTTGTTCTTCACCCGGTGATGGATCTCCCTGAGGAGAATGTCCTTCTCTTCGATGGAAGCGGCCAGCTTTTCCTCCATCTCCCTGTGTTCCGTGATATCCCTGAGAACGCCGATCAACCCCGTGATGACACCTTCGGCGTCGCGCTGAACACCGCCGTTTTCATCGATCCAGTGGGTTTCTCCGGCCGCGCCGATCAGCCTGAATCGTGTGACGAACTCATCTCCGGACTCCATGGTGTGCATGAAATCGGCGAGGACGTCGTTCCTGTCCTCCGGGGCGATGAAATCGCTGAAAGACCGTCCGATGACCTCTCCCGCCAGATACCCGTACCGGCACACCTGGGGACTCACATAGGTGACCGTCCCCGCGGTTTCTACGGCGTAGATGATGTCGTTTGTGTTTTCCACGAGGCACAGATATTTGGACTCGCTTGCCGCCAGCTCCTGTTCAGCAGTGCGGCGCCGGTACATGTTGATGAGCAGAAGCGCGATCAGGGCTGACTGGATGATTATGAGGACCGCACCCGTCAGGAGGATGCGCCTGTACCGCTCATAGAAGGTGTCCGGTCTGTTGATCAGGATGCTTTCGGGAGGCAGGCGGCCGGGATCGAGCCCGTGGCGTTCGAGCACGGTGAAATCGAACATGGGGATGTTCGGGCTTTTTCGGACGGATTGAGAGAATAGTGATAAATCACCTGAGAGTATTCTTGTTGAGATCATTCCCGCTTCGCACCCCTGGGAAAAACCGCTCACGACCACGCCCCCCGCCACACCGTGGCCCACGGTGAAATCCCACAGGCTGTAAACCGGCGCGGGGCTGTAATGGGTCACGAAATGGACGCTTCGCTCGAGATCGAGCACTTCACCGTCCGTATCGTGCGTCATGGGCAGAAGAAGGACGGCGTCATGCGGGGAAAGGGTTTCCAGCGAATCCGACAGTACGGCGAAACCAAGCCCGCCCCACACGGTCCATGGCGGACCGGGCGGCCTTCCGGCAAGCGTTTCCCGCGCCACGGATCCCAGTTCCCTGCCCGCGGGTGTATCGTCGTGGACCACAACGATACGGCCGGGATGCGGCTGCAGGGCCCGCACGGCGTCCAGTGTGCTGCCGATGTCAACCTCCTCCAGCACGCCGGTCATCCGTTCCGCGGTTCCATATCCGGCGGTGTCATACCTGTCGATTCCGCAGAACACGATGGGAACGCCGGGAAAGAGACGCTCACGGCGCTCGAGAAGGAAATCGAGGCCCATGTTGTCCGAAACGATGATGCAGTCCGGAACGTTGCGTCCATATTTTTCCTCGAGGAGGCTGGTGAGGATGACCCTGTATTCGGAGCTCACGTTGCGGATCAGGTCCAGGTATTCAATGGACAGCTCCACACTCCGGTCACCGCCGATGACATCCTCGACCCCATCGGCGATGGCATCGCTCCACTCGTACCCCCTGTGATAGGAATTGAGAAGGATGACGGACCGGTGCGGGCCGCTTTGCCACGGCGGGACGGCGGCAATGACGGATGGCACGTTCAGAAAAAGAACAAGCGCAGCGAAAAGAAACCGCATGAGCGTTCCCGGGCCGTGAGTGAACGTCCCGGCCGTGCATCAACAACGGACCGGAACATAACCCAATATGCCAACATCGGGATGTAAAAACAATGGGGAAACGGGCTCGTTGACAATTCCCTGGTTCACACATCATCCGCTATAAAATACGGGTATCCGGTTCGGTAAGCAACGCATTGAAGCGCCATGACACGAGCATGTGATCAGAGCCGACCATC
>CAYNWJ010000514.1:0-3059 GCA_964400815.1 uncultured bacterium | reverse complement strand
CCCTCGACAAGCTCATGCATCTTCGGATCGAGGTCCAGCCGCAGGTTCGCACCGGTCCGTTCCGCCATGGCCACATGGCCGAACTCGGCCCACCCCTGGGGACGGTTGACCTCGCGGAGGCAGATGTTCCCGGCGGGAACGCCGCGTTCCCCGAGACCCGCGATGACACCCTCGAGAAAGGAGGGATCGGTGCCCATGCCGACGAGGTCCTCGACGGGCATCTTGTTCGAGCCGGACGTCTTGAAACTCGGCTTGACCGGAACAGGGGCGGTTACCGGGATGCCGTCTTCGCCTGCGGGCACGAACACGCTTCGGGCGAAGTCCAGCCCCGCGGAACGCTTGCCAGCATGGTCCGTCTTTTCCGCCACGTTCGTCCGCATGATGAACACGGCTTCCGGGTGTCTCTCGACGAAGGGATGAACGGCGAAATGCCGCCGCACATCACAGGAAGCAGCGCCGTCGAAATGCGAAACCGCCGCGGCGCCGGCCGCCGCCAGGAATCCACGTCTTGATAGCATGATATCCCCCGTTTCATTCGGAGCTGCATCACGGGACCGGGCCGTGACGGTGTGAAAACGGAACCTTTCCATTCCGAAGTAATATAGCACAACCGGGGGCCGCATGACAAGCTCCGCGGTGTTAATCGATATGGCAGGGATAGAGAAATGGGTGCGGACGGGATGCGTTACTCATGCTCCTCGTGAGACTCGTCGCTGATGACATCGAAGAATATCTCGATATCGTTCTTCTGTTGGACAAGCGTCGAATATATCTTCCTGAAATTGCCATTCAGTGTGTCCCGTTTTGTTCCCAGGATTGAAACAATGGCGGGGGACGGTTTGATCACGGTGGGGTCGCCGGGATCGCCGATACCCGCCTTGCGCGCCATGTAGTCGGCGAGGTTGACGATCTGGGCGAGATTCTGGCTGCCCCTGGGAAGCTCCATGGGGGCGTGATGATAGAGGATGGCCGTGGAAATGGAATCGGGAAGGTTCCAGCTTTCGCAGAGCGTTTTGCCGACCATCGCGTGGTCGACATTGAGAATCTTACGCTCCGGGAGGATGATGCGGCATCTCTTCTCGTAAGCCATCGCGATGATCTTCTGGTATCTCCGGGGGAACAGGAGCGCCAGGAGGATTTTTCCGATGTCGTGGAGCAGCGCCACCGTATAGGCCAGGTCCGGACGCTCGATCCGCATCTCCTGCGTGATGAGCTCGGCCGCCGTCCCGGCACCCACAGAATGGAGCCAGAGTCCTTTCCTGTCGATGTCGTCTTCCGCCTCGACGGCGAAGAAATTCTGCGCGACCGTGGTCGTAAACACCATCTGCTTGATCTTCTCGAAACCCAGCACCACCACGGCGCGTTGGAGCGAATTGATCGTGCCCGCAGAACCGTAATAGGCAGAGTTCGAAATCTTGAGTATACGGGCGGTGAGGGTGGGATCGCGCTTGAGAATTTCCGCCAGATCGTTAGCTGATGAGGATGGTTCTGCAATAACCCGTCCGACCTCTCCGATAATGCCCGAAGATGTGGGCAGCTTGTCGCTGATCTCGCGTTTCAGTTCCTCGATAAATCCAACAGCCATACAGTCCCTCTGGCGATTCCAGCCGCCCGCCCAAAAGAGCGGTCAAAATGCCCGATAGTTCACAATTTCGTCCGTGTTCAGGTAAAAAAAACCCGAAAAATCAGAAAACCACGGAAGACGGATGAGCACAAGAAAATCTTTTTGTATATTTATAACAAACAACATGTTACATCAACCACCGCCAATATACTCCATCGGGCGGCCAATGTCAATGGTCTGCCGGGAAAATTTTTCGGGACGCGGCGAAGCGAAGGGCTATTTGTCCTTGAAATAGGTCGAGCCGACGCGCTTTCTGATCTTGCGGAGGGTTTTTACGGCGTGATAGCGGGCCTTGTCGGCGCCGTCGAGGAGGATTTTCCTGACCGCGGGAAGGTCCGCCATGAGTTCTTCGTGTTTTTCACGGTACGGCGCGAAAAAGTCCCATATGAGCTCCAGGAGTTCCTTTTTCACATCGCCATAGCCCAGGCCGCCCGCACGGTAGCGTTCGGCGAGGCCGCGGACCATTTCGGGACTTGCGAAGAGCTTGTAGAGGGCGAAGACGTTGCAGGTGTCGGGATTCTTCGGTTCATCGACCGGTGTGGAATCGGTGACGATGGACATCACGCGTTTCTTCAGGATGTTCTTTTCGGTGAACAACTCGATGCTGTTGCCATAGGACTTGCTCATCTTCTGGCCGTCGGTGCCGGGGATGATGGCCACGTTGTCGTCGATCTCGGCTTCCGGCACGGTGAACACCTCACCGTAGGTGTTGTTGAACTTGATCGCGATGTCACGGGTGATCTCGAGGTGCTGCTTCTGGTCCTTGCCCACGGGGACGCGGTCCGCCTGGTAGAGCAGGATGTCCGCGGCCATGAGCACGGGATAGAAAAAGAGGCCCGCGTTTGGCGCGATTCCCCTGGTCAGCTTGTCCTTGTATGAATGGCTGCGCTCCAAAAGCCCGACCGGCGTGAAATTGGACAGGTACCAGGTCAGTTCCATCACTTCGGGAACATCCGACTGTACCCAGAAGACCGTCTTTTCGGGATCGAGGCCGAGGGAAAGAAAGTTCACCGCCGCCTCCATGGTCCCGCGCGCGAGCTGCTTTCCGTCGTGCACGCTTGTCATGGCATGCATGTTGGCAATGAACGCGAACAGCTCGCTGGACTCCTGCTGCTCCACCATGGGACGCATCATGCCGAAATAGTTGCCGAGGTGAAGATCGCCCGAAGGCTGTATGCCCGAAAGTACCCGCATGAGAGGCTCCGTTTGCAATGATTGAAGGCCTGTGCCAATTTCAAGGTAAGATGATTATTATAATACAATTGAGCGTCGAATTCAAGCACTATGTCAGCCTGGCGATCCCTCATTTTCCGGCAAACACATTTGCTTCGGCGGTATTCACTTGCTGAACCGGGATTTTCGGGATTACGGGATGAACCGCGATTACAATCCTGTCAATCCTTTCATCCCATTAATCATGGTTCAAACGGCGTAC
>CAYNWJ010000513.1:0-3083 GCA_964400815.1 uncultured bacterium | reverse complement strand
GTATACAATCAAACCCGGAGACCACTCATGCACACGAAACATCGACAAACCCGTCAGGATGTCATGCAATCGGCTCTCTGTGCCGTTTCCACCGTGATTCTCGCTCTGGGAATCGCCGCACCGTATGCCGCCGCGGAAGAACATTCCTACAACATCGGCGAGAACCTTTCGACGTATTACGTCACGCGCACCACGGATTCCATCGAGCTCGACGGCCGTCTCGACGAGGCGGACTGGCAGCGGGCGAAGGCCGCGGTCCTCGTGGAGACCAACACGGGCGGTCCCGTTCCGCTGGAATCCACCGTCCGCATGCTCTGGGACGATGAATATCTGTACGTGGGTTTCTACTGCGAGGACCCGGACGCGTGGGCGACCCTCACCGAAGAGGACGATCCTCTCTGGGGCGAGGAAGTGGTGGAGCTTTTCATCGATCCCGACGGGAACGGCTACAACTACTACGAGCACGAGATCAACCCGGTGAACGCCAAGGTCGATCTGTATGTCATCAATGCCGGCCGCCGCAACAACGGGCGCTACCAGGGATGGAAGGACTGGGACTTCGCAGGCATCAAAAGCGCCGTGTTCGTGGACGGTGACGGCATGAAGGCGGGGACCAGCGACCGCTTCTGGAGTGTCGAGGTTGCCGTGCCCTTCGACGACATCTGGGAGATATCCCATGTGCCGCCCGCTTTCGGCGACATGTGGCGCTTCAATGCCTACCGTATCGAACGGGGCGATCCGGACACGCGCGACGATGACTTCTACGCCGCCTTTTCGCAGACCTTCCGTCCGAGCTTCCATTCACCCTGGCAGTTCGGCAGAATCTATTTCACGAAGTGATGGGAACGCACCGACCACGGGGAAGCACCTGTCGAAGATCGGTATTCATGTGTGTCACTCTCCTCGTTCTGGCCGGAACGGGGTGTTTCGATGACTCGGCGTCGGTCATGCGGCCGCGGGACATCATGCCGGAGGAACCGCCCTTCACCATCGAGCCTCTCACGTGGCACGGGGGACGCAAGGCCGCGGTGTCCATCACCTATGATGCCCTGTGGGGTCAGTGGCGGGCCCAGGAGCGCCTGGAAAAGACCGTCAACGATGTTCTGGTGCGCGGCCTCAGGATGGATTTCGAGTTCGTCACCGCCAAATACGATCATCCCGATTACCGTTTCATCGTCGACGATATCCGCGAGCGGATGATCCCGCGGGGCGTACATTTCTACGGACACGGTCACACACACGCGTATCACGATTCGCTCGATTACGACGCCGCGTACGAATCCTTTTCCACCTGTTTCCGTCTCATGACGGAGTGGGGGCTCGCTCCGCGCGCGTATTCGTACCCGTACGGTGCTGGAAGGAACGCGGACATACAGCGCGCCTGCCGTGACGCCGGGTTCATCTGCGCCCGTGGAGTGACAACCGATCCGGAGCTGTATTTCATCTGCGCCGACGGGACCGATAAACCGGACAACTGGTTCTATCTCCCCACGGTCCCCCTTGCTTCCGACGAACCGGGGTATGTCACGGGAAACGCGGAACTCGTCCCCATTCTCGAAGAGGTGGTCGATCGCGGCGCATGGGTCATTCTCATGTATCACGCCATCGGGTTTCCCGGGGATTGGGGGTATTATCCCGAATACGAGTTTTTGCGTGATATCGAGGACATCACCTCACTGGACGCCTGGTGCGGAAACATGGACGATGTCGCCTGTTATATCAAGGAGCGCAACGCCTTTTCCTGGAACGCCGGGCCGGTATCCTCGGGAGAAAAGGAGTGGGTTTATGAACTGGAGTTGTCCGACGGGCTCGACAATACGGTGTACGACCGGCCGCTTTCGCTGACGATCACCTTCGATGATTCGCTTTCGGTCCGGGGCATAGGCTTCGATCCCCCCATCGAGGGCGCGTCATTTCACCAGACGGCCGGAAACAGGGTGAAAGTGAACGTGGCCCCCGACGAAACGAAGCGGAACATGACCATTTATTTCGAATGATGACCACAGTCGTTCATCCCGGGTGGACCGCCCTGATGACGCTGCATGCGGGAGGTGAGAAATGCGGAAACTCACGGTCGGGCTGGCGCAGGCGCCCCAGACGGGCGATATGGATGTGAATCTGTCGAAGGCTCTGGAATACATGGATCTGGCGGCGGAGCAGGGTGTGGATCTGCTGTGTTTCCCTGAGACCCATCTCCAGGGATACCGGGTGGGTGTGATCGAGCCGGACGATCCGGTGGACGAGAGCGGTCTCGAACGCGCCATCGATACGCTCCGGGATCGCTGCCGTTCCCACGGCATGGGTGTCATCATGGGGACCGAAACGCCCAATTCCGGCGCGAAACCATTCAACAGCGCCCATGTCATCGGCGACGACGGGGAGACCATAGCTGTCCACCACAAGGCCAGAATCACCGCCCTCGACGCCCGGGGATATTCATGCGGACCGGGGCCGACCCCCTTCACCTTCAGGGATGTGCCGATGGGACTGGTCATCTGCTACGAGGGGTACCGCTTCCCTGAGAACACGAGGAAACTCGCCCGTGACGGCGCCCGGGTGGTCTTCCATCCCCAGTGCAGCACCACGCTTCCCAACATGGAATGGAAAACACCGGTCCTGGAGGCGCTCATCGTGGCCCGCGCCGCCGAAACGACCATGTATTTCATATCCACGAACCTGAGCGGTCCCTATTGCAACGCCCGTTCCATGGTGGTGGAGCCCGGCGGCATCATCACGGCCGCCGCTAATCTCAAGGAGGAAATGCTCGTGACCACCGAAATCGATCCCGATCTCGCCACCCTCGCATTCCTCGAGGACGATCCCGACAAGATTTTCAAAGCCTCCGGCGAGTTCGACGCCATTCACGGTGGGCGTTCATGAAGCCGGCCGGAGTGGCGTGGAGGAGAGCGTCAATGAAGTTTCATTTCCGTCTGTTTCACGCCTTCATATTCGGTATGTGCGCCATTCTGCCGGTGATGTCCTTTCCAAAGACGAACCGGTCCGCCGCCGCGCAGGAGGCTGTCCGTACATCGGCGGGAGAGGGTTGGGCCCGGTCCTCCATCAACGCCGTCATTTTCAGGAAG
>CAYNWJ010000512.1:0-3084 GCA_964400815.1 uncultured bacterium | reverse complement strand
CAAGCGAATACTGATCGCTCCACGGCCCCACATCCCTGTTGCGGATCTGCTCGGGAGACATAAAGGTCATCGTCCCACCCGAAACCGCCGACCGGGAAATGCTCGTCATGGAGTTCTTGACACGGGCGGACAGGCCGAAATCGGCTACCTTGACCACACCAGACCTCGTCACCATGATGTTGGCGGGCTTGATATCCCGGTGGACGACGCCGATTTCATGGGCGTACTGGAACGCGGAACAGATGCTCTCCAAGTGTTCAAGGAGATCATCCAGAGGAAGGACCTTCCCGAACCGTTCGATATCATCGAGGGATGAGCCGTCAACATACTCCATGGAAATGAACGGCGTCAACCAATCCACATGAAAATCATAGATACGCATGATATTCGGGTGACCGAGTTCCTGGGCATTACGGACCTCGTCTTTCAGAAGCTCACGGTGCTTTGGATTTTTGTTCAGCAACGCAGGCAACAGCTTGAGAGCGCGGTCAACGTTCAGTTCCCGGTCATGCGCCAGCCAGACGACGCCCATCGCCCCGCTGCCGATATGCTTTTTCAATTCGAACCGGTCAACCAACACATCGCCAACACTCCGCTCGACAATCGAATCGGACATGTCGATGTCGTCTTTTTGTTCGACAATCGTGTCAGACAAATCAATCTCATCGGGCTGACTTGAAGGAGAACGACCACCTCTGCCCGAACGAACTGCCTTCAGATCGGCTCGGCACTTCCAGCAGAAATTGGCGGTATCCCGGTTTTCAGCACCGCAGTTGTCACAGAACATATCAAACTCCAAAAACTACACTCAGCGAATGAATCTTCGCATCGATTCATGTGAAATTTTGAAAAGTTCTTTCACCAACTTCTCAGGATCATTGATCTTTTCGTTTGGGACCGGTATGACAAGACGGCCCTGACGTGATGGATGAGGGAATGTTTTATAGTTACCCACCCGATAACCATTGGCCGCATTTGCACTCAATTCAATCCAGAATGATCCCAGACCGAATTTCTGTTCGAACTCATCGGACCAGCATATTCCGACCCATGCTTTTCGCGGTATCCCAATGAAATATTCATAGTATGCCGGATCGTTTCCTGATTCGTCGGTGATGGTGAACATTTCACCTTCCGCTGAGTTTTTTTCTCTGATCAGAGAACCGATATGATGTATGATCCTGTCTTTTTCAGAGGGTGTGAGTGATTTTTGCTCTTTGGAGATAGTATGTTTCTTTTTCGATGGTTGAGGCGGAAGCGTCTTCTTGCGTTCTGTTGTGATAGTACCGGGCGTAATCACAGTTTTCTTATTACGTATCGCTCGAGAAAATTCCATCACATCCCCAAACCGATCATACCGTTGTTTTGCCATCGCTTTCTGCAACGCTCTATTCACATGATCGGGGATCTTTTTAATCGATTCGGGCTGCTCATTCAATATCTGATAAGTAATATCCCCCTCGATGAAAGGCGGGAATCCGGAAAGCAGTTCATACACAGTAACAGCCAGGCTGTACTGATCGCTCCATGGGCCGATTTCTCCTCGTTTGCCGCGAATCTGTTCAGGTGACATGTAGACGAGCGTCCCGCCTGAAATTTCGGAACGTGAAATGCTGGACATGGAACTCCGGATGCGCGAGGACAAGCCGAAATCGGCGATCTTGATTTTTCCACTGGAGGTGAGCATGATATTCGCCGGTTTGATATCCCGATGAATAATGCCCTTCTCATGGGCATAAGACAAACCGGTGCAAATTCCATCGAGATAGGAAAGAACGGTTTCGAGAGGAACGCCGCGCTTCTCCTCATCGATTTCATTCAGGGCACTGCCATCAACATATTCCATGGAAATGAACGGCGTCATTGGTTCGGCATGATACTCATGTATACGAAGGATGGTGTCGTGCGTGAGAAGCTTGGCGTTGCGGACCTCGCGTTTGAGAAGGTTCAGATGGCCCTTGTCGGCGGACAGCTCCCGAGGAAGCATCTTCAGCGCCACATCCTCATCCATCTCCCGGTCGTGCGCCAGCCACACCTCGCCCATGCCGCCGCGACCAATCACTTTTATGAGATCAAAGCGATTGAGGAGGACCTCTCCCGCGGAACGACCATACAGTGAGCGGGCGTCGTCAATGTCGTCAGGCTCCGGTGATTCAACACGTGCGCCACTGCTCCCGGAACGGACGGCACGCAGGTCCACCCTGCAGTTCCAGCAGACATTGGCGTCATTGGGATTTTCTTTATCACAGTAGGGGCAGTACATTATGAACTCCATGTTATTAAAACATCAAATCAATAGACAGTTTATTTCCGCAGTAATAGCAAAACGATCCAACAAAAACATTATTCCCGCATGATGGGCACATACATTTTGTGGGACATACGTCTTCTCTTCCATGGAGATATATATAATAATTAATATTGTTGTTACATTGAGGGCAATATACATGTGCTTTTTGTAGGCTTTCTCCGCAAATGTGACAATAATTATAATTTATTTTTCGCATATTTACAATCCGAGAATTCCCACAAGAATGACAGTAACTTGCATTATTTATTATCATATGTCCGCACAATTTGCATTTTGATAATGTTTTTGTCACTATGTTATCAAGATCTGGCAGGATATTGTTACAAAAGGAACATAAATTGTGATCTTTCCCCAGGAATTTTCCACAAAAAATACAATAGTAAAAATTATTATCATACCGGTCGCTATTCAGTATTTCTCTCTTGAACTCACGAACGTTATTATATCGGTCCTTTGGTTCTTTGGAAAGAACTTTAAGGAGGGCATTGTTAACATGCTGTGGAATGCCACGAATTTCGACAGGAATCAGTGTTAGAATATCATGTATACCGTGGAAAGGAATATCTCCTGATATGAGTTCATATAAAGTTACAGCCAATTGATACTGATCAGAGAATGGGCCAATACTTTTTCCCCTTATTTTTTCAGGTGATTCATATATCATTGCGCCTGTTGCAGCATTGTTTGAGTTGCGGATAATAGCGTCACGAATAACTGAAAAAGGCAGTGTCAGATATTTTGTGTAAATGGATAATCAATAGTTGTCAGTCTTC
>CAYNWJ010000511.1:0-3101 GCA_964400815.1 uncultured bacterium | reverse complement strand
TTCTCCCGTTTCGGGGGAAGGTGGCGCGAAGCGGCGGATGGGGGCTTTGCAGAGAGTAGGATTACGTGGTGTCGGAGAAATCCGGGCCGTCAAGCCTCCGGTCACTCCTCCTCCCCCGCCCTATAGGAACTCCTCACATACGGCCCGCTCATGACCCGCTCGAATCCCATGGCCAGCGCCCTCCCGCGCCAGTCCGCGAACTCATCGGGGTGAACGTACCGCGCCACGGAAACGCAGCCACCCGACGGCTGGAGGTACTGCCCGAGGGTCAGCGACCGGCAGCCCGCGCCGTACAGGTCCCCGAGCACCCCTTCCACCTCCACGTCTTCTTCTCCCAACCCCAGCATGATCCCCGATTTGGCGGTGATCCCCCCTTCATGAACGCCCCTGAGCAGGTTCAGTGAGCGACGGTAGTCCGCGCCGGGGCGGACCGCGGGGTACAGGCGCGGCACGGTCTCGATGTTGTGGGCGATGATGTCCGGGGCGGCGTCCATGACCGTGCGGAGCGCGGCGGGGTCGCCCAGGAAATCGGGCGTGAGCACCTCGATGCCGGCGGCCGGGGCCATGTTGCGGATGGCATGCGCCGTGGCGGCGAAGTGTCCTGCGCCCCCGTCGGGAAGATCGTCGCGGGTCACCGAGGTGACGACCGCGTGGGACAGGCCGAGCCGGAGGACAGCCCGGGCGACAGCCGCAGGTTCGCCGGGGCGGGGCGGGACCGGATCGCCGTGGGAGACGGAGCAGAACCGGCAGGCGCGGGTGCAGTGCGGGCCCAGGATGAGAAAGGTCGCCGTGCCGCGGGAGAAGCATTCGCCCAGATTGGGACAGCGTGATTCGCGGCAGACGGTGTGAAGGCCCTCGCGGTCGAGGAGGCGGGCCACATCGGCATAACGGCGGCCGGTGCGGAGGGGGCGCAGGAGCCAGGAGGGTTTGCGCGGGTGAGCCGGTGATGTGTCGGGCGAGCGTGGCATGGGTGTGATTTCAGCGGTTCGCGCCCGCGATCCATTCGCGGAAGAGGGGATCGTTCGCCATCTCGCGGCCGAGCATCTCGTGACCCTGCCACAGGAGGTGGCAGCTGTCGCCGAAGGTCTCGCTGGGCAGCCCCACGGTGAAGGTGTCGAACCACGGGACGCCGCGGTCGTTCAGGATGCCCTTTGCCTGTTCCACGAGGGCATACAGACGTTCGCGGCTCTCCGGCACGAGGTAGTGGTCGTTGAAGGGCCCGATCATGACGAACACGCGGGCGTTCTTTTCCCGGAGGTCCCCGATGGCGTTGAGAAAGCATTCGAACTGGATGGATTCGGTGAGGTCGAGGAAGGGATAATCGGCGGGTTTCATCTCCTTCTCTATCCAGCTGACACTCCGTCCCTGGGACTCGGCCATGACGGGCGCCGCCTGGAAGGTGATCTGCGCGAAGGGGTTCCGGTACGGGTGCTCCATGATCCAGGTGGAGATGCTCGTGTTGTCGAAATAGTTGGCGATGATATGCCGGACGAGGATGAACACCCGGAAGTAATGCTCCGACAGGTATCCGAGCCGCGTATTGAGATCGTGGTAATAGGTGATGCGCGGATCGAGCTGGGGTATCAGGCGCGGATGGTGATAACGGGACTTCTTCTCCCCGCGCAGGTCACGGCCCTCGGTGGTGACCCACAGGGGATTGAGCTGGAGGATGACATTCGCCCCGTCGAGATGATCGCCGTAGTGATGCACGATGCCGCCGATGCCCGCCATGTGGAGGCCGTCGTTGCCCAGGTTGGCCACCACCTCGCCGCCGAGATATGTGTTGAGATAGTGGCTTATGGTCTGATCGTTGGGCACCTCCTGTCCCCACACCACCGAATCGCCGATGAGCAGGGCGTCGTGACGCTCGCGGGCGACTCCGCACCAGCGCATCCACGCCCAGTAGTCGCTCTGGAGCTCCGCCCAGCAGGTCTCGCGGTGGTCAGGGCCGGGATCGAAACGCTCCCAGCTTCCCCAGCCGAAATGGATGACCCCCGTCACCACCGCCACGATGGCCGCGGTGACGATCCACTCCCTGAGTGACAGGAGCAGGCTGTTAGAAACGGAAATAGATGAAGACTTCATATCCTGCCGTCCTGAAAAAGATCATGTACAGTATCATGGCCGCCATGAGGCCGACCCTGACAGCGGCGTTGTCCAGAAGAAGGCGGAGCTTCGACTCATACAGGTACTGGTAGACGAGCACCGCCGCCATGAAGAGCAGCGCCAGGATGGAGAACCGCGGGTCGCCTCCCGGCAGTTTGAATATCCCGGTGAACACCTCCATGGCCTGGCCGAAGGTTTCCGCGCGGAAGAAAATCCAGGTGAGGCACACCCAGTGGAAGATGAGCGCCTGCTTGACCAGCGCGGGAACCTTCTTCGCATAGAACGAGGTGGCCTCGAGTTCCCGGGTCACCGTCCGCCCCACGGCGTGGAGGGCGCCCCAGATGACGAAATTCCACGCGGCCCCGTGCCAGAGCCCGGCCACGAGCATGGTGATGATCATGTTGCGATAGGTGGCGAATTTCCCCTTCCTGTTGCCGCCGAGGGGGATGTAGAGATAATCCTTGAACCAGCCCGACAGGCTGATATGCCAGCGCCGCCAGAACTCGCCCAGGCTCTTGGAGAGATAGGGATTGTCGAAATTGAGCATGAGGTTGTAGCCGAACATGCGCGCGCAGCCCCGGGCCATGTCCGTGTAGCCGCTGAAATCGAAATAGATCTGCCATGCGAAGGCATAGGTCGCCAGAAGGGACGCCAGCCCCTGGAACTCTCCCGGCGCGCCGAAGACCTTGTTCACATAGATCGCCAGAAAGTCAGCCAGGGCGATTTTCTTGAAGAGGCCCACCACGAACAGGGACAATCCTTCGGTAATGTGCTCAGCCCTGAACCGGGGAGCTTCGCGCAGCTGTGGCAGCATGTTGGGGGCGCGCTCGATGGGCCCGGCGAGCAGGTACGGGAAGAAGGACACGAAGGCGCCGAATGTCACCACGTTCCGCTCGGCGGGAAACGTCCCGCGCCAGACATCGATCACATAGCCCGTGGCGATGAAGGTGAAGAAGCTCCATAAATAGACCATTGACCATAATCGCACCATCAAA
>CAYNWJ010000510.1:0-3116 GCA_964400815.1 uncultured bacterium | reverse complement strand
GCCGGTGATCAGCGGCATATCCACGGTGTTCTATCATGTGTGGAAGCACTTCGATCCCGGCAGGGCGCCCGTGCTGACCCCGCATGCGCCGGGAGACGCCGCGTTCGACGACGGAGCGGCTTTCAGACCGAACCGCTATCACGCCCCCGGCGGCGGTACTGCGGGAAAGCTCGTTTCACTGGGCCTCCGGTTCATGCACACGGCCTGGATGGTCATGTTCGGCGGTGTGCGTGAGATACACGCGGGGCAGATTCTACCCTGCGGGCCGATCGGCTGGTTCTTCCAGCGGGTCTTCGGCATTCCCTGCTATCTGTGGGTCTATGGCGGTGAAACAACGGACGCGTATAAAAGGAATCGAACCGAGGAAGCCCTCGTGGCCCGCTTTCTCCGGGACAGCAGGTATCTCGTCACCAACAGCCCCGTGGTGACCCGTGAGTTCCTCGACCATGGCATTCCCGGCGAACGTATCATCGAGATCATACCGGCGGTGGATGCCGGGGTGTTTACGCCGGGTCCCGCGCCCGAACGGCTTGTGGAGTGCTTCGGCGTCCGGGGGAAGACCGTGCTCCTGACGGTGTCGCGGCTCGCCAAGAGAAAGGGGCATGATCTGGTGCTCGCCGCGCTTGAAACCCTCGGGGACCGTGGGGACCTTCACTATATCATCGTCGGTTCGGGCGAGGACCGCGAACGGCTCGAGAGTATCGTGCGCGACAGGGGGCTCGACGGCCGGGTCTCCTTCGCGGGCCGGGTCCCGGACGAGGAGCTTCCGGATTATTACCGTCTCTGCGACATCTATGTCATGCCGAACCGGGAGGTTCTCGAAAACACCGACTCCATCGAGGGGTTCGGCATTTCCTTCATCGAGGCGAACGCCTGCGGCAAACCCAGCATCGCCGGCCGTTCCGGGGGAACATCGGCCGCGGTCGAGGACGGTGTGAGCGGATATATCGTCGATCCGGAGGATCCCGGCGGCCTGGCCGAAAAGTTGGCACTGCTCGCGGAAGACACCGAACTGCGCCGCAGGCTGGGGGAACAGGGCAGAAGGCGGGTGCTCGAACATTTCACCTGGGAGGAGCGGGCGCGCAGGCTCGCTTCAAAGCTGTCCGTGCCGGTGATGCCGGAGGAAGCGGACGCGTCGAACCGATGAGAGGACTGCATGGAGGACGCTCCACGCATACGAAAGGAAAGGGAATGAGAAAGCAACCGTCAACCGCCGTACCGTTGAAGATCCCTCATGTGCTCGCGGGGGTGCCCGGTGTTCTCGGCGACGGTATCGGGGCGTTCGAGCGGTCCTTCGCCGCCATGAACGGAAGCACGCACGCCGTCGCCGTCGGGAACGGAACCACGGCCCTTTATGTGGCGCTCCTCGCCATGAAGGAACGGGCGCCTGACCGTGACGAGGTCGTGCTTCCGGCATACACCGTGCCGACACTCACGCTGGCTTTCAACAGGGCCGGATTGAAAACCGTGCTCTGCGATGTGGACAGGGAAACCTTCAACATGGACCCGCGGTCCATGGCGGAGGTTGTGACCGGCAGGACGCTCGCGGTGATACCGGTTCACATGTTCGGATTCCCCTGCACGATGCGGGAGACGATTGCCCTGGCGGAGGAGCGGGGATTCTTCGTGCTCGAGGACGCCTGTCAGGCGCCGGGGGCGCGGCTGGACGGAAAACGCGTGGGCTCCATCGGCGATGCCGGTATTTTCAGTTTCTGCAAGGGCAAGAACATATCGACCTTTCACGGCGGCATGGTCACCACGGACGATGACGGCCTTGCGGAGTCCATCAGGGGGCATGTGGCCTCGCTGCCGCCCCGGAGTTTCACCTACCGCGCGGGAACGCCGGTCCTCCTCGGCGCTTTTTCCTTTGCCATGCGGCCGTGGTTCTATGGCGCGTTCTATTCGGCCATCGCCAATTTCAAGTCAACCGAGGTCCACGAGAAGTTCCATCCCACCGTTTATAACCGGTTCATGGCCGGGGTGGGGAATGCCGTTCTCCCGAACCTGGATCGCTGGAACGCCGCGCGGGCTAAGCGGGGACGCACGATCATCAGCGGCCTCGAGGGGGCTGCGGGGGTGACCGCCCCCCGTGAAATCGAGGAATCGGAGCCCGTCTACAATCATGTGCCGCTGGTCTTCGACGATCCCTCCCATGTGGAGCGTGCGGAAAAGCTGCTTTTCGACAGGGGGATCGACACCGGCAGGATGTATGAGCGGTCCATCAATCATATCTATGACTGGCTCGACTATCCCGACGATCCCGAGCCGTTTCCCGACGCGGCATACATCGCGCCGCGGCTCCTGACGCTGCCGTCGCCGCCGGTCGCGGCCAGCCGGTGCTGCTCATCGAAGCCCCGCCGAAGGCGACCGGAGAATCGGTCGAAGCGCTCCGCCAGACCATCGAACAGGAACTGGTTCGCCGGCGCATCGCCAGCGACCAGCAATGGGCCGGCCTGACCCTCGCCGCGGAGGTGCCGTTCGCCTATCCGCACGGCAAGCCGGGCAGCCAGAAGCCGTTCGCCACCGCCGACCTGCTCGGGCGCACCGGCAGCGGCGTGCGCATCGCCGTGGCCGGGCACCTCATGCCCGATGCGGTTCAGTCCGTCTACCAGGCGATGTGCGGCCTCTTCCTGCAGCCGAAGAACGTCGGAATGATCAACAGCTACAGCACCGTCGGCCGGCCTTGGGGCCGGTACAACATGTCCGACGCCCAGCGCGCCCTCACGCAGCGCTACCAGACCACACTGCTGCAGGGACGCACGGCCACGCAGCCCGAATTGGCCAAGCTCGTCGAGCGCGGCAACCCGTTCGACATGGTGTGGATCAACTCGGCCGGCGGCAGCACGCGATGGAAGCTTACGCCCGGCAACGCGACCTCGGCGCAGATGCCCGTCGGCCGCGCGGCCGCGATCCACATGGTCCACAGCTTCAGCGCCCAACGCCCACTGTCCGACTGGACCATCGCCGGCATGGCCCTCGACGGCGGCGCTTACTGGTTCTACGGCTCGGTCCACGAGCCCTACCTGCACGCCTTCGTCACGCCTACCGGCATGGCCAACAAGGTGATGGCCGGCACGCCACTGGCCTTCGCCGCGCGGCGACTGCCCGGCGAAGTG
>CAYNWJ010000509.1:0-3127 GCA_964400815.1 uncultured bacterium | reverse complement strand
CAGAAGTAATTGTCATCGGGTGACGGTCCGGGATCATAGCGTTTGAAGCGTTCCGTTCCGGGATCGAAACGGCTGATGCCCGTGGCCGTGCCGATCCACAGCATGCCGTCGTCGTCCTCGTACATGCCGCCGATATGACTGCTCGACAGAGTCTCGGGATCGGCAGCATCGTGATAATATCGTGTTATGTTACCGGTTTGCGGATCACAGCGGTTGAGACCGTTGGACGTCCCGATCCACAGGCGGCCGCGGCTGTCCTCGAATATCGATGAAATGGTGTCGGAGGAGAGACTGGTTGTTTCGTCGTTCCCGTTGAAGACGCGCCGGAACCCACCCGTCGTTCGGTCGAAACGGTTCACCCCCCCGTTTTCCGTGCCTATCCACAGGAGATTGCCCGAATCCTGGTACAGCGCGGTGACAGAGCTGTCGGAGATGGATGTGGAGTCGCCGCTGCCATGCTTGAATACGGTGAATTCGATGCCGTCGTAGCGGTTGAGACCGTTGGACGTACCGAACCAGAGAAATCCCCGATGGTCCTGGATGATCGTCGTGACGGTGTGGTCACTGAGCCCCTCGGCCACGCCTATGCGCATGAAATGGGGTGCGGCGTTGGAACGAAAGGGTATCAGGAGCGCCAGCAGGAGCAGGAGCGATGGTGTTATTCCGGCTGTTCGTATCATATGATCTTTTTCATACATGAGTGATGTATGTATAAATAAAGGGAAACGATCATGCAAAGCAAAGGCATTTCGGGTGATGCGGTCGAAAAGTTCCCTCTGCTTTCCCGCGATATCGTTTACAGAGGTGTCTTTCTCTGTGAAACGAGGCGCATCGCCGCCCCCGAGACGAGGAGCGCGGGGCCTGCGATCACATTCAGCCAGACCCATTCCGGACGGTTGTATGTGAAATGCACAGCGACGGCCGTGACCAGGAGTCCGCATCCCATGATCGCGAGGATGAGACCGACTACGGGGAAGGGCGAATGACGTTCCGCGTCGGCCTCCAGTTCATAGGGCTGATCGAGCATCTCGAAGAACTCGCGGGTCCGTTCCCGTTCGTCGGGCGGCGTTTCACCCCGCAGGCTTCCGATCCACATGCCTCCCAGCGTGACAAGGACATTCAGGATGATCGATGCGGATGTCCACCCCTGATTGAGCCAGTAGTTGACCGTATCGTTTTCAAGAAACCGTTCGTGAAACATCCCGACGAGCAGAATGTTGAGGGCGAGGAGACCTGCGCCCGACACGAAACCCGCAACGATGCCCCACAGGGCCCCGCGTGCGTTCACCCTTCTGACGAGGAGCCCGGCAAGGAGCGGAAGCATGATCGCCGGAGCGAAGGCGGTGAAGGACTTGACCATGATGTCATAGAGGTTCATGCCCTGGATGTAGTGAAAGCTGATGGCGAGCAGGGCGGTGAACACACCGATCACCAGCGAGTTCAGGCGCGCCACGAAGATCAGATGAGGCTGGGAGGCGTCGGGTTTCACCTTCTGGGCATAGAAATCGTTGGTCAGCACGCTCGAGAGCATGGTGTACTCATTGCTCAGCGTGGACATGGTGGCCGAGAATATCGCGGCGATCATCACCCCCATGAGACCGGCGGGAAGGAGCTTGAAACTCATGTAGGCATAGGCGAAACGCGGGTTGTCGATCTCGGGGATGGCCACACGCGCGAACACCGCGGGCGAAAAGATGAGGAAGGGAGTCAAAAACTGGATGACCGCCACGAAATAGATGAGCTTCGAGGCGTCTCGGTCGGACTTGACACAGTTGTATTTCTGAATGAAGCTCCATCCGGCATTGTGCACGAACATGGTCAAAAGCACCCACGTGAAAATGTAGAAGAGGTTGTACGGCTCGTGGAGCACCTGCATGAAATCGTCGGGCACCGCCTCCATAAACGCCCCGAATCCACCCACATCGCGCACCGAAAGCGGCAGCATCATGAGCACCGCCAGGCAGATGATGACGAACTGGACGAAATCCGTCACGATCACCGACCACTGGCCGCCCAGGCAGGAATAGGCGAAAATGATCAGGGCGATGACGCCCACGATTGAAGCCATCGAGAGCCCGCTGCCGTGGAGCGCCACCGACATGAACACCGCCGTGGCATAGAGCCGGACCCCGTTGTCCAGCAGCCTGAGCGGGAACCCCGTCCAGAGAAAGACCTGCTTGAGGGAAGGGTTGAAGCGGTTCGAGATGAACTGGATGGGGCTCATCTGCCGCGCCCGCCGCCAGCGTTTGGCGAAGAACATGCCGCCGATGATCTTGGCCGGGATACCCAGGCAGTAGAGGGTGACGATGGTCAGTCCGAACTTGTAGCCGATTTCGGCATACACGACGAAGCCGAGGGCCGAGAATGTGGCCATCCACAGGGATATCCCGCCCAGCCACCAGGACATTTCAGCCCCGGCGGTGAAATAGTCCCGCGCCTGCCTGATATAGCGTGAGAAATAGGTTCCCGCGAAGATGATGATGAGGAAATATCCGGCGATGACGACGTAGTCGATGCTTTCGAGGTTTTTGATGCCCTGCATGCTTATCCTTTCACGAGGAGGCGTCCGGCGCTGAACGCAGTGCTGCCGTTCCGGTCATTCCGGACGAGTCGCCGGTGGATGTACGCGTCGATGATAATGATCGACTCCCGGATAGCAGGCGGCCGATTATGCCGGAATGCAGTGTATGTACCATCATGCATACCTCCCCGCCGAACCCGCGGCCTCATAAAATGCGAGCATGTTCTCCAGCGGCACATCCGGCTGGAGGGCGTGGGACGGGGCGAGGATATATCCGCCGCCCGCGCCGATGGTCGCCATGCGCTCGCGGACCTCGCCGCGCACGTCATCGGGTTTCCCGAACGGCATCACCTCCTGTATGTCGATCGCTCCCCAGAAGGAGAGCCGGCCGCCGTACCGCCGCTTGATCGCCGCCGTGTCGACAGATTTCGGCTGCACCGCCTGGAAGATGTCCACGCCCATGTCGATGAAATCGTCCAGGATCGGCTCCACCGCCCCGTCGCTGTGGAAGGCGATCCGCACCCGCGGGTTCACTTCCTTGTATGCGCTGAAGAGCCGGGCATACAGAGGCTTGAACACCTCCCTGAAGACCTGCGGCGACACGAT
>CAYNWJ010000508.1:0-3130 GCA_964400815.1 uncultured bacterium | reverse complement strand
GAGCCTTCGCGGCATACATGACCGACTGGTGCTCCACCGCGGAGATCACGATGTGCCGCCCCTTCTTTTCACCCGCCCATGCGGCGCCCTTCACGGCGAGGTTGTTCGCCTCCGAGCCGCAGGACGTGAAATAGACGTCCCCGGGATCCGCGTTTATCATGGCGGCCACCCGTTCACGCGCATGTTCCAGGGCCTCCCGCGGTTGTGCGCCGAGTGCGTGTATGCTCGACGGATTTCCGAACTCGTCCCTGAACCAGGGCAGCATCTCCTGGAACACGTCGTCGCGGAGCCGCGTTCCCGACGCGTTGTCCATGTAGATCGTCTGCATGTCATCCCCCTTCCGTCTTCTTCCTGCATTCCATGTCACGTCCCGGACCGGTCAGGCTTTCCTGGACAGCACCATCTCCACGGCGATGAGTCCGAAGGCCGCCAGCATGAACAGCCCGAACAATTCCCGCCCGAACCGCCGGTCCATGACGAACCCGGCCAGATCGCCGGTCTCGTCCACGATGTCATACTCCATTCCCTTGAACGCCTCAGCGGTCCGTTCGCTCCCGGCGCGCGTGTAAACGATCTCCTCGCGGGGGGTATTGACACAGAAACGGGTCACTTCCCGCTCCCCCGCATACAGGGAATGGAAACCCGGTACGGTGGCTTCGATGCCGGTGACCCGTGCGCCGCTCTCTCCATGCCGCACCTCGACCGTCCGCACGGGACCGTCCTCCGGGGTGAGACGGACGGTGACGTGCTCCTCCATGTCGCCCAGGTATTCGTCGATGACCTCCCCCGTACGGTACCTGCCGCCTGCAATCTCCGCATCCGCCAGATTCTGCACCGTCCTGATGAACAGCGGGATGAAAATGCCGGTCATGGGAAGCTCGCTGTCGCGCATGGAGGAATCCACCGAAAACAGGACCACCCGGCCCTTGCCGCAAACCGCCTCGCCCATCGCCATGCTGTCGTCGCTGAACCGGGCGATGGTGCGCACACCGGCACGGGGATCGAGCCTGAGAAAGGATGTCACGACGGGCTTCGTGAACTCCCCGCCCGTGGAGACGCCGCGAAGTATGGGATGCGTCAGGTCGAACCAGTCCATGCGGGCGAAGGCCCCTCCCCCGCCGTCGAGGGTCACCCGGTTTTCAACCTCCACCGGGATCAGGTCGCGGAAAATCCCCTCTTCATAGAGGGAATCATCGAGGGTGCGCGGTGGAAAGACCACCACCCCCAGCCCGCGCTCAACGACCGCGGTGACGAGGGACCGGTAAAGCGATTCGGGAAGCGATTCCACGCCCGCGAGCACCACGACGTCGCTTGCGGCGATGTCCGCCTGTGTAAAACCGTCGTTCAGAACGCGCCTGAGGGAGAACATGGCGCGGTCCGGATCGGGATTGAGCGCCTTTTCGAGAAAATACATGTCCTCCGCAGAACCGCCGGCGATGAGCACCGAGGCTTTCCGCGGCACATGCATGACGAAGCGCCTGTTCTCTCCCGCGGAAAATCGGCCGTCATTGACCGAGGCGAGCACGGAATACCATCCCGGCCGGTCGGGAATATGAGTAAAGACCGCCTCCGCCGAGCCGCCTCCGCCGGGAGCAACCGCGGCCCGTCCCTTCCGCTCGCCGTCGACGAAGAACTCCACATCCGCCTCCACCGCCTCATCTCCCCCGAACCGTACCCGCGCGGCGAACGTGACCTGTTCGCCGACCGTAACCAGCTTGTCGGTCATCGCGAGATCGTCGATCACCGCGCCGCCCCTCGTTTCCGGACCGACACGCACCACATACAGACGGACACCCGCGCTTTCCGGGATCGAATCGGGCAGGGCGTTGTCAGCGCCGTCGGTGATGAAATAGAGCTCCCGGTTCGGATCGCCCGACCGTTCGAGTCCGGTGACAGCCCGCTCGAGGGCGGCCGTGGGATCGCCGGAACCACGGGGAGCGCCGAGGGTTTCGAGCGCTTCCGCAGCCTCGTCCTTTCCCGTTGCTGGAAGGGGC
Source organism: uncultured bacterium (assembly GCA_964400815.1). Lineage (GTDB taxonomy): Bacteria > Latescibacterota > Latescibacteria > Latescibacterales > Latescibacteraceae. The sequence goes on along the minus strand of CAYNWJ010000508.1, from coordinate 1,136 downwards.
TGGCCGTCCGCCGTGGTATGGAGGGCGACGGTATCTCCGCGCTCCAGCATGCCCAGGACCTCCCCCGCCCGTCTGACTGCCGCCTGGAAGAGCGATTCGCCGTCGTTGACATATCCCATGCTGGCCGATGAGTCGATGACGATGGCGGCGGAGGTGCGGGCGTTCCGCCGGAAGGAGCTGTTGACCGCGGGCCGCGCGAACGCCAGGACAATGACCGCGATGATGAAGGTGCGCACGAGAATGAGGAGGAGCTGCCTGAGCCTGAGCCGGCGCATGCGCTCCGTCTTCATGCGTTCCAGAAACTCGATGGAGGGGAACGGCACGTCCTTCGCCCGACGGCGCGAGAGCAGGTGAATGATCAGGGGCAGGGCCGCGGCCGCCATGGCGAAAAGTACTGTGGGATTCAGAAAATTCATCGCATTGCCGCGTTACGGGTGCAGGTTCGGTTGCAGCGGGAGCGGTTGTCTCAGTAGAGGCGCTTTCTTTTTGCGAGATACTCCGACAACGCCCTGTCGAAGGGGACATCTGTCGAAAAATGAGCGTAATCCACCGAGATGTCGTGCATCTGACGGATGAGCCACGAGGTCCGCTCGTCGAGCAACGAGAGATATTCATCGCGGATCAGCCAGGGCTGGGTGGTGATGCTCCGGCCCGTCTCCATGTCCACGAAGCGCGTTTCGGCGTCGTAGTCGAAGGAACGCTCCCGCGGATCGGTCACATGGAGCACCAGCACCTCGTGGCCGTTGTGACGGAAATGCCTGAGCCCGTGTATCAGCTCCGCCGGATCGACGAAGAGATCGCTGATGAACACCACGAGCCCACGGACCGAGATGCGCTCGGCCAGGGTATGAAGAATGCCGCCGGTCACGGTTTCCCCCGATGGTTCGGACGCCGACAGCACCCTGATCACTTCCTTGAGCTGGGACTGGACGGACCGCGGAGGAAGATACTCCCTGAGGGAATCGGCGAATGTCACCATTCCCACGCTGTCACGCTGCCGTATCATGAGAAAGGCCAGCGAGGCGGCCAGGATGCTGCCGTACCGCAGCTTGGTCATCGATCCCCCGTCGCTGAAACCCATGGAGCCGCTCGTATCGAGTATGATGTGCGCGGTGAGGTTCGTCTCCTCCTCGAAG
>CAYNWJ010000507.1:0-3132 GCA_964400815.1 uncultured bacterium | reverse complement strand
AGGGGAGGCGCCGCGAAAGTGGCGGAGGGGTTATTTAATCGTTTGCCGGCTCTGATCAAAGACTCGTGTCATATCATAAAATCAGTTGCCTGCTGAACTGAATACCCGGTTTCACATAAGACGTCTTCAGGATCAACCGCGCATCCCGCCGTCAGATTCAGAAGGCGAGCGAGGCCACCACGAAATCGCTGAGAAGAATGAACACGGCGGAGGTCACATAGGCCCTGATCGCTGCCTTGCCCACACCTTCGGCGCCGCCCGAGGCGGTGAAACCGTAATAGCACCCCAGAACGCTCAACCCCGTGCCGAACACGAATGCCTTGATCATGCTCACGATGACATCGGATATATAAAAATAGTGGCGGACACCGTAAATGAATATCCCCTGGGTGACGCCGAGGAATTTCATGGACACGAGCATGCCGCCGAAAATACCGAAGAAGCAGCTGTATACGGTGAGCATGGGGACCATGACCATGGCGGCGACCACACGCGGCATGGCGAGATAACGAATGGGATCCACCGCCATGCTCGAAAGCGCGTCGATCTGTTCGGTGACTCGCATGGAGCCCAGCGAGGCCGCGATCGATGCGCCGATCCGTCCTGCGACGATCAGGCCGGTCAGCACGGGCCCGAGTTCGAGAATGATGGATTTGGAAACGGCGGTGCCCAGGTAGCGCATGCTCACGTATTCCTCGAGCTGGTAATTCCCCTGCCAGGCTGTGGTGGCGCCGGCGAAGATGGAGATGACGAAGACGATGGGGATGGAACGCACGCCGATTTCGAGCATGGCGTCGAGAATGAGACGCATGCTCCGCGGGATGCTGAGCATGGTCCGGATGATCCTGCCGAAGAATATGACGATGGCGCCGATCTCCCTGACCGGCGCAATGACCGCGTCGTTCAGGTACTCGGCGAACCTGACATAGTATCGTATGGGACTCATTGCATCGTACCGCCGTTGACGGACACTGTTTTCATGGGAGCGTTCTCTCGACGGGTGAAGACGTCTTCGAACGGTGTCCTGTTGAGCGTTTCATGCATTATCGGTAATCGTGATCAGAAATAATCATCGGTGGACGTGTAGTCGAACTCCTGAAAACGCGTATACTCCTTCGTCCAGTGGAGGAGGATGGTTCCGATGGGGCCGTTTCTTTGTTTCCGAATGATGATCTCGGCGACGTTTTCGGGGGGAACATTGTGATCATTGATGAGATATTCCGGCTGGAGGTCATACACCGCCGCCCGGTAAATGAACATGACAAGGTCGGCATCCTGCTCTATCGCTCCCGATTCCCGCAGGTCGGACAACAGGGGCCGGTGGTCGCCGCCGCGCTGTTCGAGCGCCCGTGAAAGCTGGCTGAGGGCGACAACGGGAACATCGAGTTCCTTCGCAAGTCCCTTGAGCCCGCGCGATATGGAGGATATCTCCTGCTGCCTCGACTCGCGGTTGGACCCCTGCATGAGCTGGAGATAGTCGACGATGATGAGGCCGATATTCTTCTCGAGCTTGAGCCGTTTTGCCTTAGCGCTCAGCTCCAGTCCCGAAAGACCGGGCGTGTCATCGATGTAGATGGGGAGTTCGTATAACCGTGCGCAGGCGTCGCTGAGGCGTGTCCAGTCTTCCTGCGACGGTTTTTTCGACTGAAGCGAAGAACCGTCGAAGCGGGCCTCGTTGTAGAGCATGCGCATGACGAGCTGCATCGAAGACATTTCGAGACTGAAAATGAGAACGGGAATGTCGTTTTTCGCCGCGTTCTTGGCCAGGTCGAGGGCGAAAGCGGTCTTTCCCATCGAGGGACGGGCGGCGATAATGATGAGATCGGAATTCTGCCAGCCCGCGGCCATCCTGTTGAGCCGATGGTAGCCGGTGTCGATCCCGGTCACACCGTCCCCGACTTCGCTCTTGTGCTGAATCTCCTCGTGGGCCTTGTGCACCGTGTCCCTGATCTCGACATAGGACTGGGTATTGCGCATCTGGGAGATGTTCATGATGCTCTGTTCGAGATTGTCCAGGATCACGGAAGGATCGGCGGAATCCTCGAACGCCTGGTTCCGGTAGGAGCCGGTGATCGAGATGACTTTCCTGAGCAGGGCCTTTTCGATCAGCATCTGGCAGTGATATCTGATATTTGCGGCGCTGGTCGTCTCGGAGATCAGGCCCGAGAGCATCTCGTCGCCCCCCACGGTCTCAAGCTGGCCGCGTTTCCTGAGTTCATCCCCCACGGTGAGCTGGTCGATGGGCAGGTGACGGTCGTACAGATCGGTGACGGCGCGAAAGATCATGGCGTGGGACGGCTGATAGAAATAATCCTCCGCATCCTTGAACATCTCGACGGCGACACCCACTGCGGAAATATCGAACAGCATTGCACCGAGCACCGCCCGTTCGATGTCAGAGGCCTGCGGCGGAACGCGTTCCGTTCTGTTCGTCGGAGCGTCGGCCATGATCAGAGCTCCAGTCCGTCATATTCCCGGCGGACCATTTTCAGGTCCTCCCAGGCGCCACGCTTCCAGTTCGGATTCCTGAGAAGCGCGGCGGGATGATAGGTGACGACGAACTTCACGCCGTGATAATCATGGATCTTTCCGCGGAGGGAGGAGAGGGAGGATTTCGTCCTGAGGAGCGTCTGTCCCGAGATGCGTCCGAGGGCGCATATGATCTGCGGCTTGATGAGCTCGATCTGACGGATGAGAATGGGTTCGCAGGCCTCTATCTCGGCGGCCTGGGGATCGCGATTATTCGGCGGCCGGCATTTCAATATGTTGCCGATATAGACTTCCTCGCGGCGGAGCTTCATTGCTTCGATCATTTTCGTGAGAAGCTTTCCGGCCCGTCCGACGAAGGGCACCCCCTGGGCGTCCTCGTCCGCGCCCGGCGCCTCGCCGATGAACATGATTCCGGCATCGGGATCACCGTCCCCGAACACGAAATGTGTCCGGGTTGCGCCGAGAGGGCAGCGCATGCATCCGCACACCGTCTCCCTGAGGGCGTCGAGCGATTCTTCCGCGGCAATCGCGTCCGTGGAAAAATGACCGTCGGAACAGCCATCATGTTTCACCGTTTCGTCGATTGCCTTGATCTCCTTTGCCCGGGGAGCCTTCCCGCGCGCGAAACCGTCGAGAATGCGT
>CAYNWJ010000506.1:0-3166 GCA_964400815.1 uncultured bacterium | reverse complement strand
GGTAGCCTCTTTTTATTGCCTCCAAAACACCTTTCCTATACCATAGTATCTCTTCAAAGACTGAAGAGAAGGGGCCGGGGGATGAGTTTTGAAGATTCTGGACCCCTCCTGCCCTTGTCGTGACGCCCCCATATCCGCCCGCGAAAAAGGGGAAACATCCGTAGCACCGAAATCATTTGAATTTTCGCCGCCCGTGCAGTAAATTGGAGAGTCGCCGGAACGCCGGAACCACATCCATCGAGAGAACCGACGTGCGCCATTCATTCCTCACATGCTGCTGCCTGCTCGCGCTCATCGCCACGACGTCCTGCGGGAACGGCGCCGTGGACATCGAGAGCTTCACGCCGAGGGTGCGGAAGAATCCCTCGGAAGCCGACCGTTTCTTCAACCGCGGGCTCGCCTTCTCGCTCCTGGAACGGGAAACCGAAGCGGCGGAGGCCTTCGAGGAGGCGGTGCGCCTCGATCCCGACGACACCGAGGCACGGTTTTATCTCGGCGTCGAATACGACATCCTGGGGAACCTGGAACGGGCGAAGGCGGCCTTCACGAAAGCCCTTGAGGGCGGTCCGGTCGAGACAACCCATTTTCGCCGGGGCACGGCCTATTTCACGGTGGAGCGCTATGAAGAGGCGGCGGAGGAGTTCGAGCAGGCGCTGGCCGACAACGAGCCCCATCCGGCCACAATCCTCAACAAACTCGGGACCGCATACATGGCCCGGGAACGCTTTCTCGAGGCCATCGGGGCCTTCCGGAAAGCGCTGGCGGTAAACCACGACATCGCCGCACGGGTCTACAACACCTATTACTACATCGGCACCGCGTACCAGATGCTCGAACGCTATCCCGAGGCGATCGAAGCGTACAAACGGGCCATTGCTTTCCGCCCGGACATTCCCTATTCATATTATAATCTCGCCCTCGTTCACCTGTCACGGGACGACATCGACGGGGCGATGAAGATGTACGGGGAGCTGAAGGAGAGGAACGAATCCCTTGCGGCCGCGCTCCTCCAGGCCATGGAAACATACCGTAATAACGCGAACTGAGTTTCCCTCACCCGGAAACCACACCGGCAGGTTGCCACCATATGGCTCGACGAAGAAGAAAAAAAAACGCACGGGATACCCAAGAGAAACGTGAAACGCCGCGCATTTCCCTTCCCTTCGCTGCCGTCGTTGCCTGTTTCATCGTGTCCCGCATCGCCGCGGGCCTGGCCGGGGTCAGGTTCGATTCATACCGCGGCGTTCAGCTCATGCATTTCATTCCCGAGGACCTCCTCAGGACCGAGCTTCTGAAGAGCGTCTTCCACCTGCACAATCAGCCGCCGCTCTTCAATCTCTATCTCGGCGTTGTCTACAAGCTCTTCGGCGGGAACGAGATATTCGTCTTCCACACCGTCCATCTCCTTCTGGGGCTGGCGGCGTGCCTGGCCGTCTATCTCCTCGCCGTTCGCCTGGGTGCGTCGAAACCCGTCGCGGCGGCCGTCGCCTGCGTCTTTACGGTGAGTCCCGCGGCCATCCTCTTCGAAAACCTCCTGTACTACACCTTCCCCGTCACCGTGATGCTCGTCCTCTCGGCGATCCTCCTCCATCGGTTCCTCGATACGGGCCGGATGCGGGAGGGCGTGCTGTTCTTCACGGTTCTGGCGCTGATCGTCCTGACCCGCAGCATGTTCCACATCGCGTGGTTCGTCCTCTGGTTCGCCGTCGTGGCCGTGATCAGGCGGGACCTGCTCCGGACCGCGGCGCTGGCGGCGGTGATTCCCTTCCTCCTGGCGGTCGCGCCCTTCATCAAGAATGCGTGGATGTTCGGCGAATTCGCGACCAGTTCCTGGCTTGGCATGAGCCTCTCCAAGATCACCACCATGAAGGTCCCGGAGGATGTACGCATCGGGCATGTGGAGAACGGAGACATATCCGAACTGGCCCTCCTGCCGCCCTTCAAACCCGTGTGGTTCTACCGTCAGCACACGATCATCCCCGAATTCGAGCCCACGGGGGTCGCCGTGCTCGACACCGAGATGTACCCGAACAACGGCCACAACTGGAACAACGCGGCCCTCCTGAGCATTTCGGAACAGTACAGGAAGGACGCGCTGTTCATGCTCAAGGCGCACCCGTCCACCTATCTGCGCGGGGTGCTGGATTCATTCCGCATCTATTTCTTTCCCGCGGGCGACTGGTTCCACTTCTATGCCAGCATCGACAACATATCGCTCATCGGCGCATGGGAAAAAGTCCATAATTTTGTCCTCTGCGGACAGTTTACCGCCTTCACGAACGAAAAGGAAACGGACCAGTTCGGCTATTTCGGACGGGCGCGCCACATGGGATTTTTCCTGATCGTCATGTACGCGGCGGTGATCGGATGGAGTGTTCTGCACCTGTTCCGCGCCTGGAAATCGGGGGATGTGACGAAACCCGCCTCCGTGACCATGCTCTTCATCCTGCTCAACATCCTCTATGTGGCCGCCGTGGGGAACCTTTTGGAATCCGGCGAGAACGAGCGGTTCCGGTTCATCGCCCATCCCCTCGCCATGACCGCCCTCGCCGTGGTCATCCAGCGCGCCGTGATCGACCGCCTGAAGAACCGTGGAGGCTGACCCATGGTCCGGATCGGGAGAAGGACCTTCGTCGTTTTCTACATCGCCGTGGTGCTCGCCATGCTCTTCATGTATTTCTACGTCCAGGACCGGTACGGCCACAACCCCCGGGGGAGCGCGCCCCGCACGGAATTTATGCGCCTCTGCGCCGCCGTATCATACGGTTCCGCCCATGCCGGGAAGGGCTCGGGCCTGCCGCCACATTCCACTTCGCAGCGGGAACACGCCGCATGTTCGATGTAAACGGAAAACGCATCGCCCTCGTCACCCACACCTATTTCGATTCCGGCGGCACGCCCGAGGGGGAGCTTGCGAGGTATCTGCGGGGCAGGGCCGCGTTTCTGTTCGATGTCCTGCATCCCTTCTCCGACGCCGCGGCCATCCCCCGCAACACACGGGTGGTCGCATATGGTCACGACGGTTCTGAGCTGTCGCGGAGGACACTGCCCCTTGTGAGCAACCGCCCCGTCGCCCGCTATGTCATCGACACCCTGATCACCCTGTACCTGGTGCTTTCGAGCGGCGTCGTTTTCGATCTCTATGTGGGGGTCAACAACCTCAACG